>JAJPXI010000017.1 GCA_021205585.1 Oscillospiraceae bacterium | reverse complement strand
GTTCTATGTGATGAAGGAGGGGCGGTATCTGCGCTGCACCACCCTGGGCCAGGTGGTCACCGGCATGATGAAGGAACGCTTCCAGGACATTGTGGACTACGCCTTCACCGCCCAGATGGAGGAAAAGCTGGATCAGGTGGAGCAGGGGGAGCTGGACTGGAAGAAGCTGCTTGAACAGTTCTACGGCGGCTTCTCCCAGGAGCTGGCCCAGGCGGCGCAGGCCCTGGAGGGCCAGCGCATCCCGGTGCCCGACGAGCTCTCCGACGAGGTGTGCGACGTGTGCGGCCGCCGGATGGTGGTGAAAAACGGGCGCTTCGGCCTGTTTCTGGGCTGCCCCGGCTACCCGGAGTGTACCTTTACCAAGCCCATTGTCATTGAAATGCCGGGGAAATGCCCCCGGTGCGGCGGGCGCATTTTGAAAAAGACATCCAAAAACGGCCACACTTATTACGGCTGCGAGTTCAACAGCAGCAAGCTGGAGGACAAGCGGTGCGACTTTATGACCTGGGACGTGCCGGTGAAGGACGTCTGCCCCCAGTGCGGCAAGACCCTGTTCAAGCGCTCCGCCCGGGGGGCCAAAAAGACTTTCTGCATCAACGAAAGCTGCCCCCAGTTCGTTCCGGAGGAGCAGCGGGGCGGCTGGCGGAAAAAGGTGGCCTCCGACGGGGCCGGGGAGGAAAAAGCCCCCGCCAAGACCAAACCGGCGGCGAAAAAGACCGCCGGAACCAAGACGGCCGCGAAAAAAACGGCCTCCGCCGGGACGAAAAAAGCGGCGAAGAAATCCGCCGCCCAGGAGAAGCGGTAGGATGGAGCGGGTCACCGTCGTCGGCGCGGGACTGGCGGGCTGCGAGGCGGCCTGGCAGCTGGCCCGGCGGGGGGTGGAGGTCTGCCTGCGGGAGATGAAGCCGGAGAAGATGACCCCGGCCCACCACAGCCCGGACTTCGCCGAGCTGGTCTGCTCCAACTCCCTGCGCTCCGACCAGCTGGAAAACGCCGTGGGGCTGCTGAAAGAGGAACTGCGCCGCTGCGGTTCCCTGATCCTCTCCTGCGCCGACGAAACCCGGGTGCAGGCCGGCGGGGCGCTGGCGGTGGACCGGCATGGTTTTTCCGCCCTGGTCACCCGGCGGGTTCGGGCGCATCCCCTGATTCATGTGGAGCCGGGGGAGGTGACGGCCCTGCCCCCGGAGGGGCCGGTCGTCGTGGCCTCCGGCCCGCTGACCTCCGAGCCTCTGGCGGCGGCCGTCGGGGCGCTGTTCCCCGGCAGCCGTCCCCTGAATTTTTACGACGCCGCCGCCCCCCTCGTCACCTTTGAAAGCGTGGACATGGAACGGGCCTGGTTCGCCTCCCGCTACGATAAGGGGACGGCGGACTACATCAACTGCCCCCTGACCCAGCAGGAGTATGCCGATTTCTGGAGAGAACTGACCCAGGCGGAGCAGGCCCCGGTTCACGGCTTTGAGGACAGCGGGGTGTTTGAGGGCTGTATGCCCGTGGAGGTCATGGCCCGGCGGGGGAAGGACACCCTGCGCTACGGCCCTCTGAAGCCCCGCGGCCTGGCCGACCCCCGCACGGGGCGGGAGCCTTACGCCGTGGTGCAGCTGCGCCGGGACAACGCCCAGGGCAGCATTTATAACCTGGTGGGCTTTCAGACCCACCTGCGCTGGCCGGAGCAGAAGCGGGTGTTCTCTATGATTCCTGCCCTGGAGCGGGCGGAGTTTGTCCGCTACGGGGTGATGCACCGCAACACCTACCTGGACTCCCCCCGGCTGCTGGATCGCTACTACCGGGCCAGGGTCTGCCCCCGCATATGCTTTGCCGGGCAGATGACCGGGGTGGAGGGCTATGTGGAGTCCGCCGCCTCCGGCCTGCTGGCGGCGGTGGAGCTTGCCCGACGGCTGGCGGGTCAGCCGCCGGTGGATTTCCCAAGGGAGACCGCCCTGGGGGCGCTGGCGCTGTACGTCAGCAACGAGAGCATAGAGCAGTTCCAGCCTATGAACATCAACTTCGGCCTGCTGCCGCCCCTGGAGCAGCGGGTGAAGGGTAAGCGCAATAAAAACGCGGCCCTGTCCCAGCGGGCGCTGGAGCTGCTGGCGCGGCTGGAGCTGGACTGCGGAGAGGAGACACTATGAAGATTATCGTGGACGCCATGGGGGGCGACAACGCGCCGGAAAGCATGGTGCGGGGCGCGGTGGACGCCGTCCGGGCGTACCAGGCCCAGGTGGTGTTGGTGGGGCAGGAGGAGCTGCTGAAGCAGACCCTGTCCGACGCCGGCGTGGAGGAATTGCCCCCCGGTCTGGAGATTGTCCACGCCAGCCAGGCCATCACCATGGAGGACAACCCCGCCACCGCCTTCAAGGAGAAAAAGGACTCCTCCATGACGGTGGGCCTGACCCTGCTGCGGGAGGGGAAAGGGGACGCCTTCGTCAGCGCCGGCAGCACCGGGGCGCTGCTGTCGGCCTCCACCATGCTGGCCAGGCGCATCCGGGGCATCCGCCGGGCGGCCCTGGCCCCCGTCCTGCCCGGCGTGGGCTCCATCCTCATCGACTGCGGGGCCACGGCGGAGGGCAGGCCGGAGTTTTTGCTGCAATACGCCTACATGGGGGCCTTTTACGTCAGTTATGTGCTGAACAGGCCGGAGCCGCGGGTGGCCCTGCTGAACATCGGGGCCGAGCCGGGAAAGGGCACCGGCTTGCAGGTGGAGACCTACGCCCTGCTGGAGCGGGCCGCAGAGCAGGGCCGGCTGAACTTTGTGGGCAATCTGGAGCCCAGCGAGCTGACGGCGGGCCGGGCGGACGTCATCGTGGCCGACGGGTACGCCGGCAACATCATGCTCAAAACCATGGAGGGTACCGCCAGGCTGGCCCTGGGACGGCTGAAGGGCGTGTTCACCGCCAATCTGCTGACCCGGCTGAGCTATCTTCCCCTGCGGGGCGGGCTGAAAAAGATGCGGAAAACCCTGGACGCCAACGAGGTGGGGGGCACCCCCCTGCTGGGTCTGGCCCGTCCGGTCATCAAGGCCCACGGCTCCTCCAACGCCTACGCCGTGCAGAACGCCATCCGCCAGGCCATCCAGTTCGCCGCCTCCGGCTTCATCGAGGGCGTGGCGGAAAACGTCCAGTATATGCGCCTGGATCTCTCCGAGGAGGGCCGGGAAAGCGATCCGGCGCAAAAGGGTTGACACCGTATGTGACACCACATATAATAGAGATATGGAGAATATTCAAATGTCAAGGTGGGAAAAATTGCTGGCCCGGGTTCGCAAACTGTCAAAGGATATGCGGTTCGAGGAATTGCGCAGGGTTTTGGAGATGTACGGATATATGATGTACGCGCCCAAGAGCGGCAGCAATCATGACACCTTCCGAAAACCGGGCTGCCAGCCAATTACGATTCCAAAGCACACCCCTATCAACAAGGTCTACGTTGAGATGGTCAAACAGGTGGTAGAGAGCGAGGAGGAAAAGAGTGAAAACGCTGAGTGAATATATGGCGATGCCTTACCGCATGGAAATTACGGCGGATGCAGAGGGCGGCTATGTGGCCTCCTACCCGGACCTGCCGGGATGCCTCACCTGCGGGGAGACGGCGGAACAGGCGGCAGCCAACGCCGAGGACGCAAAACGGGCCTGGCTCAAGGCCGCCTTTGAGGAGGGAATTGAAATTCAGGAGCCGGACTCCCTGGAGGAATATTCCGGGCAGTTTAAGCTGCGGATTCCCCGCAGCCTGCACCGGTCGCTGGCGGAGCATTCAAAAAAAGAGGGCGTCAGCATGAATCAATATTGCGTGTATCTGCTGGCAAAAAACGACGCCCTCGAAGCAAACGGATTGTAGGAATACAGGAGGATTGACCGCTATGATTTTTGACAGGCTGAAAGCCATCCTGGCCAGGCAGTTTGGTGTGGACGAGAGCGCCATCACCCCGGAGACCGCCGCGATGTTTGACAAGCTGAAAGCCATCCTGGCCGAACAGTTCGGGGTGGCGGAGAGCGCCATCACCCCGGAGACCGCCCTGGTGGACGACCTGGGGGCCGACTCGGTGGACGTGGTGGAGCTGTCCATGACCCTGGGCGAGGAATTTGGGGCGGAGGAGCTGTCCGAGGAGGAGATTCTGCAAATTCACACCGTGGGAGATTTGCTCAAGCGTCTGCAAAAATAAAGAAACGGGAGATTTCCGGAGGTTGTTATGAAAGATTTAGAAGAAAAGCTGGGGTATCAGTTCCAGAACCCCGTGCTGCTGGAAAACGCCCTGACCCACAGCTCCTATGCCAACGAGCATAAGGAAAAAGGAATGCCCAGCAACGAGCGGCTGGAGTTTTTAGGCGACTCCATCCTGGGAATGGTGACGGCCGACTACCTGTTCCGGGAGCACCCCGGACTGCAGGAGGGGGAGCTGACCCGCATCCGGGCCTCCCTGGTGTGCGAGCGCAGCCTGTACCAGGT
>JAJPXI010000006.1 GCA_021205585.1 Oscillospiraceae bacterium | reverse complement strand
CCTGCACTGAAGCAAGAAGCTTTTGAAAGTTTACACAAAACTATTGACACAATCTAGCAGCCGACACCGATGGTGCCGACTGCTATTTCTTTACGCCCTCACGTTGGACGCTTACGAAAAAGGGGCTGTACCAAAAGGGATTCCCTTTTGATACAGCCCCGGAAGTCGGGACGGACGAAACCAAAGGCGCGGCGGGGGCTTTTGAAAGGCCCCCGCCGCGGGGCTGCACGAGACGATATCCCTGGCCCTCTGGCGAAGGCCATCTCCACAGAAACTTCGTTTCCCTTTTTCCGCCGCTCCCCGCGGGCCCAGGGGGCCGCGGGGAGCGGTTTGTGCCATCCCCCGGCGGGGGTCACTCGTCCAGGGTCCAGGTGGTTGTTGTTTTGCTGAGAGTAGCGGTTGTATAGACCAATCCGTATGTCTCAAGCAAATACTTCTCTATGTCCTCCGCAGACACACCTTCAACGACCAGCACATAGCGACCGTTATAATACAGGGTGTTATCCCAATAGTCGTCTCCGCTCACCTTAAACGGCGCTTCCTCATAGGAATAGTTTGTCGCATATACCTTAGCATCTACGACCCGCTCGTAGCTCACGGTCTCCGCCGTTTCATTCTCTCCCGTGTTGGCTGTAAAGTCGCTCTGGGTCCACAGGTACGGCGTGATTTTATTTACGTAGTACGCGGCAGTTTCCGCAATCGTGCCCGTCACAGTAGTTAACTCCAAGTAACCTCTGCTGGTCCACGTCACCCCCAATGAGCTGGAAAGACTCATGTACCGAGTGTACCACTGCTCCATTTCATAAGTTGCGGTTCCCACTTCTTTTGTCACATAGTCCGTTGTTATCGTTCGATCCAGTGTATACATATCAAACCCCCACTCATACAAAGTCTCGCCATCGTCGTTTGTTTCGCCTGTTTCTTGCATTAAGACTCTGCATGCTATGTTACTATATGTCTCTTCAACGTTCGAGCTAGAAACCGTCCAGTTTTTCTCGTCGCTGTCCTCAACATCCTCCACCGTGAACTCCAGCGCATATTTATCATATGTCAGCACCGCATACGGGCTCAGAACGGTTCCGTCCTCGTCCTTCGACGGATTTTCGGCCCGGTAGTCCAGCAGTCCCGCCTCCTCCATGGCCGCGGTTATGGCCTCGACTGTGGCCGCGTCCAGGGCGCTTGAGGTGGTCGTTTCGAGCGTTGGCGCCTCATAGTACAACGATCTGGCCGGGGCGTTTTTGTTGGTGACTGTGACGGGATTTGCCAGTGTTACCAGACAGACCATGCCGTCGTAGCTGACGTTTAGGTAACTGAAGGTATAACTTGTAGTTGTCGGAGAGGCCCCGTCGTTCAGCGAGCCCCCTGCGCTCACGGTCCCCTCTGTGCCGTCAAAGCTCCTTCCAGTAGCGCCTCTGCCGCTATTATACAGCTCTACGGAGTCGATTTTATCCGTCCCTGTGATCTGCATCGCCACCTCCGGCAGCGTGTATGTGATGGCGCCGTCCTCGTCCTCCTCGGCTTTGATGGACACATACGCGGAATACTCAGACTCGATATAGTTCCACGTGCGCTGGAGGTTGACAAGGCTCGTTTTGTTATAAACATAGTTCATATTGAACTCTTCGCCCGCCTCCGGCGTCACGCCGGTGATCTCCAGCTCCGGCAAGGTCGTCCATGTCCTCACCACGTTGTGCGCAAGGGCATTGCCCTCCACCACCACATTCTCTGCGGCGGACGCAAACCCCAAACCATTCCCCGGCAGATACGCGCTGCCGGCTGCGTCGGTGATGCTGGTCATCAGGAAGTTCATGCCGTCCACGGTGAAGTCCACCGCCCCGTAGTATTTGCCCGCCACCCGGAAGTTCAGGGCGTCAAAAGTCCAGGTGGAGCCGCCCGTCTGGGTCCCGTCCGCCGCCATGGCCGGATAGATGCTGCTTTGTGACATTGTCATAAGGCCATATGTACTGTTATATGAGCTGGCCCATGCCATGTCCGTGCTGAACTCGGAGGGGTAGGATGTGGGCTTGCCGGTCATGCTGCTGGTATCATATGTCCAGTATCCGTACACCAGCGCCGCGGCGCTCACCGCGCCCTGGGGCAGGGCCTGGCCCTCATAGTCCACCAGGGTCAGGCTGAAGCCGTCCACCAGAACGTCCTCCATAAATCCGCCCTCCAGGGCTCGGTCAGGTCGGTTTCCCCGCTGTAGTCCACGCTGGCGTACACGGTGGACACCACCTTGGTCTGCACGTCAGACAGCGCTACCGTCGTCTCCGCCTCCTGGCCATTCTCGTCGGTGTAGCCGCTGAGCGTCAGGCTCGTGACGCTGTAGTAGCCGTCCTGGGTGGCGCCATCCTCGTCCGTGGGCACGGCGAAGGTGTAAGTGCTGACGGACTGGGCGGCGGAGGTCAGGTAGGTGGTCTCCAGCGTGCCCTCCACGGTGTAGCTCTTCTGGGCGTCCTCATCCAGTACCACGGCGGAGACGGTCAGGCCCTCCGTGTCGCCGTTGAGAATGTCCAGGGACAGATAGGCCGTGCTGGTCAGCACCATCTGGGAGGCCGCCGTGCTGTCCCCGTAATACTCCGGCTCTCCGGTGGCGACGGCGGTGATCGTCGGCGCGTAGGTGACGCGGGAGATGGTGTTGCTGTCCAATGTGATGCTGCGGAAGGAGTAGATGCCCCCCAGGGCCACATTGATGTCGCCCTCATAGTAGCCGGTGGAGGCGTTCCACGTCAGGTCGGTGTCCAGCTCCATGCCGCCCACGGCGGAGAGATAGTGCAGCGTCATGTCGTTGTTCAGCCCTTCCAGGGCGCTGCCGGCGTTGTCGGTCAGCTCCACCCGGGCGGTCAGCTTCATGCCCTCGTCGGGTATGGTGAAGTAGGTGGCGCTCTCCCCGTCGGCAAAGCTCGTGCCGTCCGCGGCCACGATCCACACCCGCGCGCCCACGCCCAGGGTGACGGCCACGGTCTCCTGCAGCGTATCGCTGACGGCGTAGGCGTCCCCGTTCAGGTAGACATAGCTCAGCGTATAGGTCCCGCTGGTGCTGAATGCAGCGGTCCCCGTCCATGTGCCCGCCGACTGGTTTGCGCAGGTCATCTCCGCGCGGACGGTTTTTCCGTCTGCGGAGAGGAACAGGGCGCTGACGCTCTCCACCGCGCCGGTGGTGTCGGTCACGGTGAAGGTCACGCCGGTGCTTGCGCTGCTGCCGGTGCTGAACAGCTCGTCCTCCTCCAGGCTGACGGCGGTCAGGGCATAGCCCTCCACGGTCACGCCGACGGCTGTGTACGCTTCATTGCTCAAGTCGCTCAGGCTGTAGGAGACCCCGTCCACCGTCAGCCGGGTCAGCACATACTCCCCCGGCTCGGTGAAGTCGGCCTGGGCCGTCCACGCCCCGTCGGCGTATGTGAACGTCAGCGTTTCCTGCGGCACGCCCTGGCTGCTGTTGATGGCGCGCAGGAAGTAGCCCGTTACCGCGCTGTCGGCGCTGACCCCGTCGCCGCTGAGCTGGGCGGTCAGGGTGACGGACTGGGTCTGGCCGGTGTAGGCAAGGGTTGTCTCGGCGGGGCTGATGCTGTCCAGGAAGATGGTCTCGCTGTACAGCGCCTCGTTGTCCGCGGGGGTCAGGGAGCCGGTGGTGCCGAACTGGATGTTCAGCTGCCCCTCGATGTCCTGGGCGGCGCTGGCCTGCTCGTTGGTCAGCCGGGTGCCGTCCAGATACAGGATGGCGGTGATGCGCTGGGCCTGGTTCTGGGCCAGGGATGTGATATAATACGTGGTCGTCTCCTCGCCGTCCTCGTCCGTCCCCGTCACATAGTTGGAGCCGGTGGAGCGCACCGTTAGGGGCACCACATAGCGGCCGTAGTCCTGCCAGATGTGGTCTGTGTCCAGGTCCGCATAGCCCAGCAGCGCCCCGTCGGCGTCTACAAAGGCCACGGTCATGGCGTCCAGCAGCTCTGTGATGCGCAGCGCCTCCACAGGGTCGTCGCAGGTGAAAACATAGCAGCTGCCCATGCCCTGGGTGGTGGCCGCGCCGTTGGTCGTCAGCTCGTAGTCCTCCCAGACCCGGTTGCTCCCCGCGTACCCGGTGACCTGGCCGGTCTCCTCGTCGGTCTGGATCTCGCCCTCCAGGGTCAGGTATGTCCCGGCGGCATTGGTGCGCACCCACAAGTCAACGGCCATGGCGTAGGTCTCGTTGGCCACGGCGTCCGTCCCCGCAAAGGAGGTGACGCCCGCGGCGGAGGTGTAGTCCGTCCAGGCGGTCATGGTGTCGGCCCCGGTGGTGACATTCACATACAGCACCACCGTCATGTTGCCGCTCCCCAGTGCCACAGTAATCAGTGAGTAACCGGACACGCGGCTTTGGAGCTGGCTCTCCAGCCTGTAAACAGCCCCGTCTGTCAGCACTGTCATCGTAGGGTTCGACTTTGCCGAATTCTCTGCGGACCCCAGGCCCACCGACATCTGTCCAATGATCCCATCTGTATCGCTCACTCTGCTCCCGTTCACAGTTGCATCCAGCGGATCCACAAGGAATTCGAGCATTTCCTCGATGTCATCCATCATGACAGCCGTCTGGTTGTTCATGTATGCGGAATAACAGCTCTCCAAATCAAGGACATATTGCCGGAGGGCTTCATAATCCGCCTCGTACATGGACAGGGCTGTAATCTCGATCCCCGCCGCCGTCAGGTCTGCTTCCTCCGCCGCAAGGAGCGCTTCCATCGTCCACTCGTCATACGCCCCGTCGTTTGCCGCCGCCTGCTGGAGCATGGCGATGGCCGCGTAGGCCTCCCCCAACTCCTGATAGACCGTTTGCAGATCCACAGCCATATTGTAAATCTGTTCAATATATGCCGAGCAGTCCTCGGATGTGGTAAACATCGCTTTCAAAAACGCCGCGGTAGCTTCACTATAGGCGCTGGTGTCTAAGGTCTCCCCATAGTAATTCAAAATATATATTTCCAGGACGTTTGCCAGCGCGTCGATGTAATCCTGGTTGTTCACAATTTCACTGTAATCCATGTCGGCCTGAGCGAGCAGTGTATAGGCCGTGTTTTTGAGCGCTATATACACCTCCATCGTCTCCATATCCTCATAGGTGACATACGAAATGGCCCGCACGCCGTATTCCATATAGGAGGTGTTGTCCTCGTCCTCCGGGTCCGCCGCCACGGAAAAGGTCCCCGTGCCGCTGTCGTAGCTCGCGGCGTAGCCAAAGCTGCTCATATATGCGGAGGCGCGGCCGTCTGCCCCGTAGCTGACCGCCTGGAGGGGGCTGGTCTGCAGGCCCACCAGGTTCAGCACCGCCGGGCGCAGGATGATGTCCCCCAGCCCGTAGGAGCTGTCCGACAGGTTCACCAGGTTGCCCCAGGTCAGGTTGGACACGGTGACGCTCTGCCCGCTGGCTGCCATGGAATCTCCCACCGCAGAGGAGTCTGGCTCCTCCCCGTCGGCGTCCGACAGGGCGATTTCCAGCGCGCCGTTGGTGGTGATGGTGGTGGTCACCCCCGTGACCTCCGGCGAGGTGGACAGGGTGACCCAGGCGAAGGTGGTCCCCGTCAGCAGCAGGGCGGAAACCAGGGTGACCCACAGGGCGGCCATGACCCTGCCCCGCATATGGGGCAGAGCTGCCCGGTAAATGCGGATATTGCGCCCAGTCTGGGTTTCAGGTGCGGGCGAAAGGGCAGCACCCCCCCCCCGGGGAATTTTGCGCCATTGCGCCGGTGGATCGGTTTTCGCGCCTGTGATTACCTTTCATTGCAGGTTCCTCCATTCCGCTGCGTTTTGCTTATTTCTCTGTGGAAGCTCTGATTCAATCGGCAAGAGCGAATCAGTTCTTCCTATTTCTCTTGTCAGACAGTGCCGCCGCAAAAAAGCCCACGCCGCCAAGCAGCAGCAGCAGGGCCCACCACAGCAGCGGGCTCCCGGTATCCCCGGTCTGGGGGGATACCACCGTGCCTGCCCCTTCGCCCTCCCCGGAGGGCTGGGCGGACGCCGACTGCGTCCCATTGGATTCTTCTCCGCTCCCGTCTGATTTCTCTTCGCTTTCTTCTCCGTTTCCTTCTTCGCTTCCGCCTGATTCTTCTTCGACGTCTGTGCCGGTGGCCACAATGGCCTCTGTTTTGCTCTCGCCGCAGACTGTGCAGGTGTATGTTTTCACGCCGTCTGCCGTGGCCGTGGCCTGTGTGGTCACTGCTCCCTGATCCCAACTGTGCCCTGCCGCAGAAATCGCCTCTCCAGCGCTGAGCACCTGGCCGCAGATCGTGCAGACCATATCCCCTGTATAGCCGTCCTCCGTGCAGGTGGCGGCCCTGGCGTTTTGAAGCGCGGCGCTGTGGCCGGTCGCCTCTATGTCTTCAGTTTTGGTCGCGCCGCAGACTGTGCAGGTGTAGGTCATCTCGCCCGCCTGGGTGCAGGTCGCCTCTTTCGTGACCTGGCCGCTGTTCCAGCTGTGGGCGGGTTCCGGGGCTGCTCCCGCCTCTTCCAGGGCGGCCTGGTATGCAGCAAGCATGGCCTGGGCGATGGCCGCGTGTCCATCGGCGTTGGGGTGGAAATCTAAATCGAAGGACAGCGTCTGGAGATCCACGGCCGCATTGGTCAGCGTATGCTCCGAGGATCCAAACACCGTTTCAATATCTACTATAGTATAGCATGATGCCCCGCTGTTTTCAAGGGCTTCATTAAAAAAGGTGACGCCCGCGTCAAACAGACGGATGATATTGTCGCAGCCGCTCAGCCACAGATAGGGATTGTACTGATTGGCGATCAGGATTACCGCGTCCGGGCACAGCTCCTTCAGCTTCTCCGCGATCAGATTGATCGTATCCACAATCTCTCCAACGTGTTGCTGAAACTCCTCCGATTCCACCAGCACCGAGCTGTAATCCGTGCCATTCAGCAAAACATATAAGGAGATCCCCTGCATTATCGTCTCACTGCTGCTGTTCAGATTAGAAAGAATTTCCTTGACCTCGCTGGAGGTCAGGTCTGTGCCCTTGTCCTCGTTGTAAATCTGCGCGGCAAACTGATAAAATCCAGTCAGCAGGTCGTTTCCGCCGATGGTGAGGGTGATCACATCTGGATTTGAAGATTGCAGCACCTCGTCATAGGCCCCGCCGGTCAGCGCCTCATAGAGGGTCTGGGCGGTCAGTTTATTTTCCGCCGCGTTTGTGGCGGATGCGGCGATCTCCTCCGCAAGCAGGGCGAAAAAGCTCTCCGTATCCGGATCGGCCAGCCCATAGCCCGCGGTGATGCTGTCCCCCAGCGCCAGATATGCAGCCGTTTTTTCTGTGTCCTCCGCCGCGGCAATGACCGGCGGCAGCATGGCCAGGCCCAGTGCCGCAGCCATCAGCAGCCCTAAAATTCGTTTCATTTTTTCACGTGTTCCTCTCGTTGTTGTTTTTCCATCTCTATGACGACGCCGGGTGGTATTCTGTCTTTTTCTCAGCGCGCAGCCGCAGCCTGCGCCTGTGCAGCAAAATCAGCCCGGCAGCGACGACGACCGCGCAGATGACCAGCCCGATCACCAGCAGAACAAGCCGGAAGAACGTGCTGCCGCCGGCCGCCGGGTATTGTGCGTCTGCGTCGATATACTCCACCGCCCCAAGGCCGCCCTCCTGGGCCGCCTGGCTGGACAGGAGCACGTCGCCGCTGTCGGCCGGGTTCACGCCGATATAGTATGTCCGCCCCGCGCTGGCGCTGGAGAGGCCAAAGGTCACCGCGCCGCTGCTTTCAATCCAGGCGGCCTGAAGGAGCGTGGAGCCACTGAAGAACCCCGCAGTCTGCCCGGAAAGGGCCGCGGGAAGCGCCAGGGTGAGCTGCACCCGGCTGTCGATGTCGCTGTCGAACACAAGGGCGTAGCACCCGTCGTCCACGCTGCCTCGCAGCGCCTTGGGCACGCTCTCACAGGGCGTCAGCGCCGCGCCCAGGTTCAGCTGCTCTGCCCTGTCGGAGAGGACGATATCCTCCGCCAGCAGCCAGCGCAGGCCGTTGTTGATCACAACCGTGATCTGCCCCGCCGCCGCCTCCAGGGCGGTCAGGGTTTCCGCGGGGATGACCGGCTCCCCCTTCAGGGCGATTTCCACATCGGGCGCGGCGGCGTCCTCATCGCCGGTGTACGCCGTTTGAACGCTCTGGACCCGCTCCAGCTCGGCCAGCAGATCCTCCCAGCCGCTGTCGTCCTCCAGCACGGCCCGAACCGTGCCGGTGACGGCGCTCTCGCCGCTGTTTTCCAGGGCGCTGTAGGTATAGATCAGGGTGGTCGTCAGGGTGGCGGCGGCGGTCTCGTCAGCGGTGACGACTGTGGTGGTCATCCAATCCCCATCGGTCTCGGTTGCGGAATAGGAGGCGGAGACGCTCTCGCCGTAGCTGCTGGAGATGCTGCCGTCCCACAGGTCGGGATTGCCCTGGCGGGCGGCGGCGGCCAGGGTCTGCTTGGCGTCAGCAGAGCAGCGCAGGGTGCCCAGGCTCTCACAGCCGTAAAAGGCCCTGTCCCCGGCGGAGGTGATGGTGTCCCCCAGGGTCACGCCGCTGAGAGCGGTGCAGCCGTAAAACGTCCAGTCCGGCAGGGTTTCGATCTCACAGGCCACAACGGCGCGGATTAGGCCGGTGCAGTAGGCAAAAACGGACACGCCCATGGAGCAGACGCCGGCGGGCAGCTCCACGCTGGTCAGGGCGCTGCAGCGGTAAAAGGCCTCGCTGCCCAGGGTCTGGAGGCTCTCCGGGAGTTTGAGGGCGCTCAGGCTGGTACAACCGCGAAAAGCGGCGCTGCCGATTGAGGCCAGTCCGCCGCCCAAGGTGAGGAACATCAGATTTTCGCAGTTCATAAATGCCATTTGTCCGATTTGCTCCACAGAGTCCGGCAGGACAACGCGGACCAGGGCGGTGCAGCCGTACAGGGCGCGGGCGCCGATACCGGTTACGCCCTCCTCCACAATCAGCTGGGTGATGGTATCCCGCTGGTCATACCAGGGGATCCCGGTCTCGTCGGCATAGCTGTACATCGCCCCCTGGCCGGAGATGGTGAGCACGCCCTCCTCCAGGGTCCAGTACACCTCCTGGCCGCACGCCCCTTCGGCGGCCAGGGCGGGCAGGGGCGGGAGGGCCGCCAACAGCAGCGCCAGCATGAAAAGCAGCGCCGCGGCCCGTTTTGTCTTTGCTTTGCAGTTCATATAGCCTTGCCCCCCATTTTCTGCCCAGCTCCGCCGGGATCGGTTTGGCGGTTCCCCGCCCCCCAGGCGTGCTGGGGGGCGGGCCGCTTTGGCGTTTACTCCACGACCTCGAAGTTGTACGGGCAGAGGAATTTGCTATACTTGGAATTCAAAGTGTCACCAGGAGAGACGATTCCATAATAGACCGTACTGGTGGAATCGTACACCGTGTTATACATCGATCCCACCGCTCTAAACGCCCACTGAGTCACTCTGTAGGTGGTGCCGTCCACCGTGAATGTCACATCTCCCGGCACGGTGATGTCGAATCCAGTGGCTTTGTTTGCACAGGTCAGTGCGTCAACACCCATCGCCGTCCAGTACGTCTCCTGCGCCGGCAGCGCGGCCGCCAGCGCCGCATAGAAGTCCTCGCTCTGGTTCTGGTAGTCCTCCACCATGTACGCGGTATCCATTTTGTATAGAATCGTATAGAACAGATTGGAGGTCGCTACCTTTGTCCCGAAGCTGCTGCTGTAATAGTTTACCGTCACTTTTGCCGATGGCTTGATCGAGTAGCTCAGTCCCTCATATTCCACTGTCAAAGAAGTGGATGTTGCAACGTTTATGTAAGCCTTTCCACTTGCGTTACACGCCACCTCGCTCGACACGGTCATCTCCTCCGGCGTAAAGACGATATCCTCCTCCGTCGTCGCGTATGTGGTTTTGGGAACGGTCAAGGTATCGAAGTTGCTGATCCCCGTCAGCTGCAGGATCACATCCGAGTGGGTATAGACGGCCACGTTGTTTTCCTCGTCCCACGAGCCCTGGTCAAACACATAACCGGTCGTTCCGCTGAGATAGTTGTGCGACACATACAGCTCATCGACCTCATCGCCAATACTGTAGATGTTGAACACCTCTTCGGAGTCGGGGGTGAATCCGACAATGGAAACGGTCACAGGGGTCCACGCTGTCGAGATTTTCTCCAGCGTGTTGCTTTGAACGACCACGGGCCCTGCATCCTGGTCCTCCTTGGTCATTGATATCGATGTGGTCGAAGCCGCGTCCATATCCTCCGTCAGCTCCCAGAACAGTCCAGTCGGATATGTTGTGGTGCTGAGAGAGGGATCGGTGACGCCGAAGGTCCGTCCGTCCACGGTGAACATGGCGCCGGGATAATAGGTGCCGTCCACCCGGAAGTTCATCTCAAAGCTCCAGACGCCGTCCCCCTCAAAGTCGCCGTCCGCCGCCATAACCGGACGCGATGTGGACTGCTGCCCGCTGCAGACATACAGCGTTGTGCCATAGGAGTACTTATACGCCCACAGGGTGTCCGTATCAAATTCCGCGGGGAAGGTGGTAATGCTGCTTACAGAAGAGCCATACTTTTCGTACCAGCCATACACCAGCTTGGTTTCCGTCACATAGCTCTCCGGAATGGGGTCTCCCTCATAGTCGGTCAGCGTCATGGTGAACCCGTCCACCTGATGGTCCTCCATAAACTCGCCCGTAAACGCTGTTTCCGTCCCGGTATAGGCCAAATCCACATAGATGGTGGACACCACCTTGGTGCTGATGTCCTCCTCGGCCATGGACCACACACAGTACTGGTCCTCCTCGCTGCTGTATGCCGTGCCGTCGGCGTCGGTAAAGTCGGTCAGCGTCAGGCTGGTCAGCGACCATGTGCCGTCCAGGGTCGCGTCCTCCGCGTCCGTGGGCAGCTCAAAGACATAGGTGGACACGCTCTGCCCGTCCCCCGTCACATAGCTGGTGCTGAGGGCGCCGGTGATGTCCTTATATTCCTCCCCCGTGGTGTCGTCCGTCACGGTGGCCGCAACGCTCAGTTCGGTGGCGTTTGTCAGATCGACGGACAGATAGGCGCTGCTGGTCAAAATCACCTGGGACGCCGCCGTGCTGTCGGCGTAGTACTCTGTCACCGCCGCAGCATAGGCCAGGGCTGTGATGGACGGCGCGCTGCTGATGTTTGCGATGGTGCCGCTGGCCGCGGTCAGGCTCTGGAAGGAATACACGCCGCTGCCCCAGACCTGGACCTGGCCGGCAAAGTACCCGTTGGCGCTGTCGTATGTCAAAGTCGCGTCCAGCTCATAGCCTGTGTCGGCCTTGTACTTGATGGTCAGGGTGTCGGAGCCGATGTCATCCGCGGTCATCTCGTCGCCGTTGTCGTCGGTCAGGGAGACGAACACGTCCAGCGTGACATACCCCTCCTCCGGCAGCATGAAATACGTGGCGCTCTCCCCGTCGGCCAGCTCCTCTTCGGTGGAGATCCACACATGGGCGCTCAGGCCGAGGGTGATATTCAGGGTGTACTGCAAATCGTCGGCGAGGGTATAGGCCTGGCCATCGACGTAAATATAGGTCAGGGTATAGATGCCGCTGGAGCTGAAGCGGACAGTGCCGGAGTACACGGCGCTGGACCTGTCGCTCGACCGGCTGTTGCCGGACTGCAGCGCCAGGGTTGCGCTGGCCACCGTGCCGCTCTCCGAGAGGAACACGGCCTGCACAGAGTCCACGCCCTCCAGGCTGTCCAGCACCGTGCTGGCCACGGTGACCGTCACGTCGGCGGTGGCCGTATTCCCCACCTCAAAGATGTCCGCGCCGGAGGCATATTCGCCGCTGACCGCGCTGACGGAATAGCCGCTGACGGTAACGGTCACATTCTCACCCCCCAGGTCGCTGAGGGTGTACATCACGCCGTCGATGGTCAACGCGTTCAGGATATATGTGCCGGAGGCTGTCAGCTCCGCCTGCCCCGTCCAGGTTCCATCCTCCGTCTGGGTGAAGGTGATGGTCTCCTGTCTGGTGCCCTGGGTGCTGCTGAGCTGGCGCAGGAAGTAGCCGGTCACGCTGCTGGGCGCCGCCCCGTCGGTGGTCAGCTGGGCGGTGAGGGTGACCGTCTGGGCCGCGCCTGTATAGCTCAGCTCGGTCTGATCCGCCGTGACCTGGGCGGAGATTGTTTGATTGTAAAGCGCCTCGGAATCCGCCGCCGTCAGCTCCTCCGTGCTGCCAAACTGGAGGTTCAGGGAGCCGACGATCTCCTGGGCCGCGGCGGCCTGCTCATTGGTCAGGCGGGTGCCGTCCAGGTACAGCATCACCGTGATGCGCTGGGCCACATTCTTTTCCAGGGCCGTGATGTAGTAGACGATCTCCTCGCTCTCCCCGTCCTCCGAGGCGACCTTGATATAGTTGGAGCCGCTGCCGCGCACGGCCACCGGCACCACATAGCGCCCGGCGTCCTCCCAGATGTTTTCCGTGTCCATGTCCGCGTAGGCCAGCAGGGCGCCGTCCTCACTGACGAAGGCCACCGTCATCGCGTCCAGCAGCTGCTCCATCTTGAGCGCCTCCAGCGGGTCCTCCACGGAGAAGGTGAAGCAGCTTCCCATGCCCTGGGTGGTGGCCGCGCCGTTGCTGGTCAGCTCATAGTCCGCCCAGACCCGGTTATCCCCGATATACCCGACCACCTCTCCGGTCTCCTCGTCTGTCACAACGTCGCCCTGAAGGGTCAGATAGCCGCCGGAGACGTTGGTGCGCACCCAGAGGTCGACAGCCAGGGCGTAGGTCTCTCTCGGCGTGGGGTCCGTACCTGTGAACATGGCCCCGGTGGAGGCGGCGCTGTAGTCGTCCCACGCCGTCATGCCCTCCGCGCTGGTGCTGACGTCCACCTCGGGAGACAGACTGTAGCTCCCGGCTGTGACCTTCATCTCCACGTCGGTCGCCATCAGGCCGCTTTGAAGCCGCTGCTCGATCCGGTAGAGGAAGCCGTCGTTGATCAAAACCGCAAGGTCGTTGTAATTTTTAATCACATAGCCCATCAGTCCGCTGTCGTCGATGGTCATGCCGTTGATGGTCGCGCTGGGCACATCTGCCATAAAGTTGATGATCTCGCTCAAATCGTCATAGTAGACCTTGGTGCCGTTGTCCCGGTAGGCCACATAGTAGCTGTACAGCTGGGCCACATACCCCTCCAGGGCGGCGTAGTCCTCCTTGTAGGTGTCCAGGTCTGTGATGGAGATGCTGGCGGCGGTCAGCTCGTCCTCGCTGGCCGCAAGCAGGGTGGCCAGCGTCCAGTCGTCGTAGCTGCCGTTCTCATCGGCCTTTGCCTGCTGGAGCTTGGCGATGGCGGCATAGGCCTCGCCCAGCTCTTCGTAGGCGCTTTGCAGGTCTGCGGCCATGTAGTACACGTCCTCGATGTAGGCCGAGCAGTCGCCGTCTCCGGCGGTGGTCCCCAAAAATTCCGCCGCGTACTGGGACACATAGGGGCCCATCATGCCGGCGAGGGAGCTGATGTAGTCCTCGTTGCTGACGATTGCGCCGTAGTCATAGTCGGCGGCGGCCAGCTGGGTGTAGGCCGCCTCCTTCAGGGCGGCGAAGGACTCATTCGCGGCCGCGCTTTCATAGTTGATAAAGGAGACGGCGCGCACACCGTAGCTGTCGGTGTCCGAGAGGACAAATTCCAGTTCATCGTCGGGGTCGTAGGTGGTATAGGCAAAGCTGTCTGTGTAGGTGGTGATGCGGCCGTCCGCGCCGTAGCTGACCGCCTGAAGGGGGTTGGTCAGCAGGCTGTAAAGGTTCAGCACCGCCGGGCGCAGCACGATGTGCTCAATGCCATAAGAGCTGTCCGACAGGTTCACCAGGTTGCCCCAGGTCAGGTTGGCCAGGGTTACGGCCTGGGCTGCCGAGGAGTCCCCTGCGGCGCTTGTGTCCGGCTCCGCCCCGTCGGCGTCCGACAGGGCGATCTCCAGCGCGCCGTTGGCCGTCATGGTCGTGGTGACCCCCGTGACCTCCGGCGAGGTGGACAGGGTGACCCAGGCATAGGAGGTCCCCGCCAGCAGCACCGCCGAGATCATTAGCAGCCACAGTACGCTGACCACCTTCCCCCGCATACGGGGCAGGGCGGCCCGGTAGAGCTGGATATTTTGGGCGGTGTCCGTTTTACTCCCGTGAGCCATAGTGGTACCCCCCCCCGCTGGAAATTTTGAGTTGCCGACCGCACCGTGTCCCAGGCCGCGCTTGCTTTTCATGTCAGGTTCCCCCTTCGTCCTTTTCCATCCAGGCCCGCTTCTTTTTTCTGTTCAAAAGACACATCACCACGGCGCTCACGGCGGCCAGGGCCGCCGCCGTTCCGCCCACGATCAGCATCAGCTGGGGGAGGGTGACGGGCAGGGAGCTGGAAACGCCTGTGACCACATAGCTGTCATAGGTGAGCAGCTCCTCCCCGTAGTTGGCCCCGTCCTCCGAGGAGCTCAGCACGCCGCCGGCGTCCACACCCTCCACGTCGATCCCGGCCATATAGGTCCGTCCGCTGTTGACGTCCGCAAATAAAAATGTAACAGAACCGGTCAGCCCCACATAGACGGACTGCAGCGGCTCGGCGTTCCGGTTGGAAAACAGGGAGACGATGTGCCCGGCGTGGGAACTGTCGAAGGGCAGCGTGACGCTGCAGCGGAAGTTGACGTTTGAGGCAAAGCCGACCTGAACGGTCTGGGCATCTCCCAGGATCTTCTTCCACCCGGACCCCAGGCTCTCCTGGGCGGTCAGCTCCACGCCCAGGTCGTAGCTTTTATAAAAGGACGCGGCGGCCAGGTCCGCGTTTTCCATCTCCCAGACCACGCCGGTGTCCATGGTCACCTTCAAATCCGCGCCGGAGTCGGTCACGGCCTGCAAAAGCGCCCGGGTCAGAACGCTCTCCCCGCCGGTCATGGTCAGCTCCACCAGCCCCACCGCCGCCGTTTCCGCGGGGATGACCCCGCTCAGCTCGTCGGACTCCGCCGTTCCGGCGATGGCATTCAGGTATTCCTCCACATCCGAAAGGCCGTCTTCGCTCCACAGGGTAACGGACAGTGTGCGCTCCTCCGCGGTGAGTTCCAGCGTCCCGGTGTCCAGCAGGTAGACAATCTCATCGGAGAGCACGCAACCGTCCCGGCTGAGCACGCCGCGGGAGCGGATGCGATACACGCCCTCCGACACCAGCTCCTCCTCCACATCCCGATAGGTATAGGAGCCGGCGGCGGAAGCGCCGTTCACACTCTCCTCGTCCAGCCCCGCGCCCCCCTCCTGGGCCGCGGCCAGCAGGGCGTCGGCGCCGTCGGCCCCGCAGGAGAGGGAGACCAGGGCCTGGCAGCCGGAGAAGGCATTCTCCCCGGCGCCGGTGATGCTCTCCCCCAGGGCGGCGGCCGTTAAGGACTGACAGCCGTAAAATGTCCAGGCCGGCAGGGTGTCGATGGCCGCGTTTACGCTGGCCTGGGTCAGGCCGGTGCAGTAGGCAAACACAGAGCTTCCCATCTCCGTCACCGAGGAGGGCACCGCCGCTGTGACCAGGCTCTCACAGCGGTAGAAGGCCTCCGTCCCCAGGGTCGTCAGCGTCTCCGGCAGGGAAAGGGCGGTCAGCGAGGTGCAGTACCGAAAGGCGTCCCTTCCGATGGCGACGGCGCCGGGCATCTCCACGCTGAGCAGGGACAGGCACTCCGCAAAGGCGTACTCCCCCACCTGGGCCACGCTCTCGGCCAGGGTGACCCGCGTCAGATTTTCGCAGCCGTAAAACGCGGCGCAGCCCACGCTTGTCACCCCGTCTTCCACCACCACGGCGCGGATCTCGTCCCGAACCTCCTCCCAGGGCGCCTCGGCGGGGTCGGCGTAATCCGGCATCTCGCCGCTGCCGCTGACGGTCAGCGTGCCGCCCGCGTCCAGAACCCAGGAGAGGGTTCCCGCGCTCCCGCTCCCGGAGGCGTAAACCGCCGCCGGGAGCGCGGCCAGCAGCAGCGCCAGGGAGAGGGCCGCGGCTGCGCTTTGGATGATTAGAGTTCGGAGCTTGTTCATGTTGGTACCTCGTGTTTTGTGTTTAATAGGGGTTGCTGATCGTCAGGGTGTTGCTCAGGTCCACCTTGTAGGTCACGTCATCATACTGGATGTAAATCACATCCACCACCACCGGCTGATAGTTAGTGATCACAGTCTGGTACAGGATGTTTTCATCCTCCGGGTCTGTAGTGGTGCCATAGGTCCCGTCCGTGTAGGTGACATATTCCTCGGTGCTGTAATTGTACACCGGCTCCTCCACCGTGTCGTATGTGCCCAGCAGGGTCTTTTCCAGTCCCGTCACATTTGTCAATGACTTGGTGGAATCGGTATCGCCGCTCACTTTCCCGATGATCATGCCATAGTTTGTGTATCCATTATATTTGTTATCATAAATCCGGCCGGCGCTGTTGATCGCGGAGGTATAGGTAAAGCCGCGCATATAGATACTGTTCTTTGAACTGCCCAGAGCCAGGTAATCTCCCGTCACCGTCCCGTCGTCGCTGACCAGTCCGTCCTCCGCCGTCAGCCACACCGCCGGCGCGTCGGAGCTGATGTAGATGTTCTGGGCGTACATTTGCACATACCCCTTCGGCAGGTACCATCCGTTTAATTTGGTCACCAATTTTGTATTTAAATTGCCGCTCATAGACATCCCGAACTTGGCCGTCCACTCAAAATTGCCCTCGTCCGTAGTTGTAAAAGTTACTTTTTCTGTGGTCCCGGTATAGTTAAAATATGTCGAACCGTCTGTCAGAGTCGTGCTTGTGCTCACAGCAGAGCTGGTGTTCGAATGAGATAGCGTCCCATCGCTTTTCCCCAGCTTTGGCAGGTCCCCCGTCTCGTAGGTCAGTGCCGTCAGGCCCACCTGGTACCCCACATCCCCAACGGTGTAGGTCAGGGTCGCGTCGTACTCGCCCCAGAGGTTGAACCCGATGGCGTCCTCACCGAAGGTGTAGGTCACGCCGTCTGCGCTCTCCTCCGCCGTCAGGGTGGTGCTCAGCGGCGCCTGGGAGGCGTTGTAGACGATGGTATACCCATAGTCCTCCGTGGCGTCCGCGTCCAGCTCATACTCCAGATCCGTCACCGCCAGGCCCTCAACGGCCTCGCCCTCGAAGTCCGCCAGCACCACGGTCAGCTCGCTCAGGTCGTAGGAGGCCACCGCGTAGAAATTGCCGCTGGCCACCGTGGAGGATGTCACGCTGCTGATGCTGGTGGCCTTGCTGCCGGTCAGGGTGATGGCGCTCTCCGCGGTCACCGACGCGCCGGTGTACGCCGTGGTCACCGTCCCAACGCTCTCATCCGCCAGGCCGTAGGTCTGGGTGATGTAGACCGTGGTCACGATTTTGGCCGTGATGCTCTCGCCTTCCACATTGATCGCGCCGCTCAGCTCCCCCTCCGTGCCGCTTCCGTCGGCGGCATAGGTCACAGGGTAGAGCTGAAGCTCCATGAGCTGGAAATTACCCTCCAGGGAATTTCCGGCGCTGTCCACCGCCGGGAAGGTCCAGGTGGTCAGCCCGGACGCCTCGTCCGAGGCGGTGATCTCACCGTCCAGGGTGTACAGCTCATCCTCGTCCACATTGTCCACGTTCTTCACAACCGCCTTGACGCTCCAGCCCACATCCGTGTTCAGCATCTGCACGGCGAAGCTGCCCGTGCCGGCGATGACCGTCTGGGTGCTCTCGGTCAGGTTCGCCGCATACTCCGGCTCGGCCTCCACATAGTAGGCGGACACCAGGGAGGGGGCGGAGGTGCTGGAGGTGACGGTCTGGTCGCCGATCGTCAGCTGGCTGAAGCTGTAAACGCCGATCCCGTTCACCTCGAACTGCCCGGTGTAGCTGCTCGACGTGCTGCTCCAGGTCAGCGCCGTCTCCAGGTACGCGGTGGAGCTGCCCGTCTTTCCGTAGCGCAGGAGGATGGCGCTGCCCTCAGCCAGGCCGCCGGAGCCAGCGATGTTGCGCAGAACGCTCCCGCCGTTGTCCGTCAGCGTGACGGACACGGACACGGTGTAGCTCCCCCCGTCCTCATAGGTGATCTGGGTCGTCCCCTCGTTGAAGCTTGCGCTGGAGAGGCGCACTGTGGTGTGCAGGCCCATGTAGGTGACCAGTGTTTTCTGCATGGTCTCCGGAATGTCATAGATGTCGCTGCCCACATAGAAGTATTTCAGCGTATAGGTGCCGGACGCCGTGATCGTGGCGCTGCCCGACCAGGCCTGGCCGTCCTCGCTGGTCAGCGTGGCATACACATATTTGCCGCTGCTGCTGACAAAGGCCGCCCGCACCGTCTGCTCCCCGGTGTACTCCGAGGCGAAGTTCACCGTGACCGGCACCTTCACAGAGCTGTCCGCCGTGAGCACGGTCTGGGAGGCGGAGGAGTAGTCCCAGCTGACCGAATTCAGGGTCAGCCCGGCCACGGTGACCGTGATTGGCTCCTCCAGCTCATACTCCATGCCGTCCAGGGTCACATGGGTGAGCACATAGGTCCCCGCCGACGGGAATTCGTATGTCATGGTCCAAACGCTCTCGTCCTCCGTGCTGCGCACCAGGGAGACCGTCTCCTGTTTCAGCGCCTGGGTTCCGCTGTTGACCTGGCGGCCATAGGCGGCGGTGACGGAGGAGGGAGAGGAGCCCTCCACAGTCAGGGTGACCACCGTGGTCTGGTTGTCGTCGTCCATGCCCCAGGTGTGCTCGGTCACATCCGCCTCGGCGCTCAGGCTCACAGACGCGCTGTACAGCTCGCTGTCCTCGCTGCCGGCGCTCACCAGAGTGGCGCTGCTGGCAAACTGGAGGTTCAGGGATCCGGTCAAATCCGACGCCGCCATGGAGTCCCCATTTTCCACGCTCGTCCCGTCCACATAGAGCAGGGCCGTGATTGGGACGGCCTGGTCCTGCGCCAGTTCGGTGATGTAATACATATAGCTCAGGGTCTCGACGGTCTCCATCACAGGGTTGCCGCTCTCGTCCGTCACCACATCCCCGTTCTCGTCCAGCTGCTCCACCTCCTGGGTGCCGGTCACCTCACTGTACACATTGGCGTCCGTGTGGTCCACCACCAGGGGCACGGTCACCCGGCCGGCGCTGTTTTCGTAGTAATTGCCCGTGTCGAAGCTGGCGGTGGCCAGCTTGGTCCCGGTCTGGGTGTTGAAGAACACCACTTTCATGGCGCTGAGCAGATTCAAATCGTTGGTCAGCTCTTCCGCGCTGGAATAGTAGAACACATAGCAGCTGCCGCTGCCCTGGGTGGTGGCGGTGCCGTAGATCATGCTGTCGTCGTAGTCCGTCCAGATGCGGTTGGAGCCCTCATAGCCGGTCACGCTGCCGTCGTCATCCTTGACCACCGCGCCGTCCAGCAGCAGATAGGAGCTCCCCTCCGCGTTTGTCCGCACCCACAGGTCCACCGCCATGCCGTAGGTCTCCGCCGCGGTCGTGGAGCCGGTCCCCGCGGTGGTGTCCTCCGGGGCGGCGGCGATGGCGTCGGACACCAGGTCGTTGGATGACGTGGTGGACACCACCATGGTGATCCACAGGTCTTTGTCTGAAAAATACTTTTGATAGGTAAAATGGGCCTCCAGTCTGCTGGTGGTCACGGAATAGCTCAGCAGCTCCTCAAAGTCGTAGAGCAGCCCGTCGGTCAGCTGGACATAGGCCGTGTGCCTGTTGATGGACGACTCTGTGTCCCCCTCCATACTGATAAAGAGGATGGCCACCGACGCCGACATCAGCTCAGACCAGCTGTAGCTGGAGCCGGAAGAGCGGGCATAATTCGCCGTTGTGTAGGGGAACAGGGCCGCCAGCAGGGGAGACAGGGTGCTCCAGGACACGGAGTTTCCGGCCAGGGCGCTGTTGTAAATGGTGCGCATCCGGGCTGTGTTGGTCTCCAGGCTGGACACCAGGGTCAGGTAGTCGTCCCACCCGGTCAGGGTCACGCCCTCCTGGGCCCACTCGTCCTCGGTTTTGCTCTTCAGGTCGCTGAGCGTCCAGGGCGTGTAGAGCTTTTCCCCCTCCTCGGCGCCGTAAAGGCTGTACTGGTAGATCTCCGCCACCGCCACATAGGCCTCGCCCATGGTGTCCGCCGCGGCGGACAGGTCCACATACATATTGTAGATGTCTTCCGTATACCCTGCGTAATCGTGGGCGTCGCCCCCGTTTAACTTATAGTCCAGGTAGTCGCCCACCATGGCCACCAGGGAGGACATATAGCCGCTGTCGGAGGAGACCACCGCCGCGTAGTCGTCCTCCGCCTGGGCCAGCTTGGTCTGGGCGGCGGCGGTCAGGGTGGCCAGGTCCGCCGCCCCGGTGGAGGTGGTCTCCACCGTTGCCACGGCCCGCACGCCGTACTCGCCGGTGACCTGCCAGAATTTGTAGAACGAGTCCCAGGTCGCATATCGCAGGATGCTGTTCAGGGTGGTCACCCGGCCGTCTGCGCCGTAGTTCACCGCCATCAGCGGGCTGGTGCGCAGGGAGGAGGTGTTCAGCCGGGCCGGGTAGATGGTCAGGCTGTCCAGCCCGTAAGAGCTGTCGGACAGATTCACCAGGTTGCCCCAGGTCAGGTTGGCCAGGGTCACATCCTGGGCCGAGGAGGAGTCCCCCACGGCGCTCTCCTCCGGCTCCGCCCCGTCGGTGTCCGACAGGGCGATCTCCAGCGCCCCGTTGGCCGACAGGGAGGTGGTGACCCCCGTGACCTCCGGCGAGGTGGACAGGGTGACCCAGGCATAGGTACTCCCCGCCAGCAGCACCGCTGAGACCACCAGCAGCCCCAGCACACTGACCACCTTTCCCCGCATCCGGGGCAGGGCGGCCCGGTAGAGCTGGATGTTTTGGGCGGTGCCCGTCTCATCCCTGTGGGCCATCGTTGTACCCCCCCGCTGGAAATTTTGAGGTATTTACTGTGCCCGCTCTCGATTTCCGTCTGCTCTTCATCCTGACTTCCTCCCTCGCCCGCACCTTTGGGTGCGGGCCCTTCTGTTTGCGCTGGTTGCACTGCCGCCCCCGGGGCGGGAGACCGCCCCGGGGGGGTTCTGGTTATTCGCCTTCGCCGTAGTCTATTCCGTCGTAGAACATGTTGATCTCAAGGACGTTGGACGTGCTGACCTTGTAGGTCACGCCGTTATACTGAACATAGATCTCCTCGATGTCCAGGGGCTGGTAGTCGGTCATGACCGTTTGATAGAGCGTGTTTTCGGTGATCATATCCTCCGTCACGCACCTCCAAACAGTATACGAAGTGTCAAGTTCTCCGGTCACATACCCTCCATAAGAACCCAAAGCATAGACAGGCTTTGTCGTCGTCTCATATGTTCCGAGAATGATCCTGTCCGCGCCTAAGGTGCTATTTGAGATAGTGCCGTTATACCACCGGGACGTGCTGTCCTCATCCCCGGTGACTCTGCCCACGCCCATCCCCTGGATGGTCTTGCCGTTCAGGGTGCTCTGGCTGACCAGTCCGCTGGAGGAGATGGCCTCTGTGTAGGCGAAATTCCTGGTCATGTACTCGCTTAGCGTGGAACCCAACAGAATATTTCCGTTGGCGATGGTGCCGTCGTCTGCCACCACGCCGTCCTCCGCCGTGACCCAGACCGCCGGGGCGTCCTCATCGGAGAGGTAGATGTTCTGGGCGTACATCTGCACATATCCAGACGGCTTCTGCCACCCGTCGAAATCCCACATTACTTTTTGAGTAGTGTTTTCTTTTTTACTATATTGAGGTAGTATAGCGGCAAGGTAATAGGCGTTCCAGATGAAGTCGCTTGCATCCCCGTCGCCGTCGGTGTCCTGCCCTGTCTCAAGCGACGATGAGTCCGACGCGTAACTGAAAAAGTCATATACTTCCTCCTCGTCGCTCGCTGTGACCAGCGTATTGGTGACGCCAGATCGATTGCTCTGCTTCGTGCTGAGACCAGTGTTCGGCAGCGTCCCGCTGGCATTTCCGAAGGTGGGCAGAGTGCCGGTGCTGTACTCCACCGGGGCCAGCTCCGCCGTGCACACCTTGCCGTCCACGGTGTAGGTCAGCACAGCCGTGTACTCGCCCCACAGGTTGAAGCCGATCTCCTCCTCTTCAAAGGTGCAGCTCCCGTCGGACGCTGTGGTGACCGCCAGCGTTTGCGCCACTGGCGCGTCGGTTTCGTTGTAGACGATGGTGTAGCCGTAGTCTTCGGTGGAGGTCGTATCCAGGGTATACTCCAGAGACGTGGCTGCCACGCCGGACACAGCCTTGCCCTCAAAGTCCGTCAGGCTCACGTCCAGCGCGCTCAGGTCCAGGGCGGCCACGGCGTAGAAATTGCCGCTCTCCTCCGTCTCGTCCGTCACGCTGGCCAGGGATGTGGCCGCGTAGCCGCTGGTCAGGGTGATGCTGTCTGTGACCTCCTCCCCGTCGTAGCTGGTGGAGATATACACGGTGGTCACGATCTTGGCCGTGATCCCCTCCTCAAACACATCCAGGGTCATATAGAGATCTCCCGTCGAGGCGGAGTAGATCTGCAGCTCGGTCATCTGGAAGTTGCCCTCCAGGGCGTCGCCGCTGTCGTCCACCGCCGCGAAGGTCCACCGCGCCGTGCCGGTGGAGTCCACCGCGCCCTTGGTGCCATCCAGGGTGTAGGTCACGTCGTCCGTTGTAATATCCGTATCTTTGACCACCGCCTTGATGGTCCAGGCCGAGGAGGAGTTGGCCATTTTCACCACGAAGCTCCCGTTCCCGCCGATAACCGTCTGGGTGGCCGAGGTCAGATTTTCCGCGTACGTCGGCGGGTTGCCCTCGTCGTAGTGGACCGACAGGGACGGGGCGGAGGTGCTGGAGGTGACGCTCTCGCTGCCGATTGTCACCGCGCTGAAGCTGTAAACCCCCGTTTCGCTCACGGAGAATGCGCCTACATAACTGCTGCTGGAGGAGTCCCATTTCAGCTCGGTTTCCAGGTACTCCGTGGTGCTCCCGCTCTTGCTGTAGCGCAGCTTGATGGTGCTGCCCTCTGCCAGGCCGCCGCTGCCCGCCACATTCCGGAGCACGCTGCCGGAGTTGTTGGTCAGCGTGACATAGGTGTTCACCGTGTAGGTCTTGCCGTCCTCAAAGAGGATGCTGGTCTGCCCCTCCTCAAAGTTCTCGCAGGTCAGGCGCACAGCCGCCCGCAGCCCCATGGAGGTGGTCAGGGTCTTCTGCATGGACTCAGGGATGTCGTACACATCGCTGCCGATGTAGAAATATTTCAGCGTATAGGTGCCGGATGCGGTGATCGCGGCGCTGCCCGACCAGGTCAGGCCGTCGTCATCGCTGGTCAGCGCGGCGTAGACATAGGCGCCGGAGCTGGAGACGAAGGCCGCGCGCACGCTCTCCCCTCCGGTGTACGCCGCCCCGAACTTCAGCGTCACCGGAACGGTGAGGGAGCTGTCCGCCGTCAGGACGGTGTAGGTCGAGGAGCCATAGTCCCAATAGACTGCGTCCGGGGTGAAGCCCTCCACCTCAAAGGTCAAAGGCTCCTCCAGCTCGTATTCCTTCCCGTCCACCGTCACATTGGCCAGGACGTAGGTGCCGGCTGTGCTAAATGTGTACGCCATGGTCCAGACGCTCTCGCCCTCTGCGCTCTCACTGAGCGTACAGTCCACCGTGTCCGGCTTCAGGGCCTGGGCCCCGTTGTTGATCTGGCGGGAGTACCCTGTGGACACGCTGGTCGGGGTCTCGCTGCTGGTGACGGTCAGCGTCACTGTCGCCGTCGTCTCCTCGGTTTCACCGTCCACCGTATATTCCGCGCTGGCGGAGACCCCAACCGCGTCGGTGTACAGCTCGCCGGTGGTGCTCCCGGCCGTGGTCAGGGTCGCGGAGCTGGCAAACTGGATATTCAGCTGGCCGGTGAAATCTTCCGCCGCGGAGGAGTCTGTATTGCTCACCTGGGTGCCGTCCAGATAGAGCAGGGCCGTAATGGGCAGGGCTTCATTCTGGGTCAGCTGGGTGATGTAATAGGTGGAGGTGGTCTCGCCGTCCTCCGTCACGGTGATCTGGTTGCTCTCGGTGCTGTCCACCACCAGGGGAACCGTCACCTGGCCGCCGCTGTTTTCATAGTAATTGCTGGTGTCGAAGCTGGCGGTGGCCAGCTTGGTTCCGGTCTGGGTGTTGAAGAACACCACGGTCATGGCGTCGATCAAATTCAAGTCGTTGGTCAGCTCTTCCGCGCTGGAGTAGTAGAACACATAGCCGCTGCCGCTGCCCTGGGTGGTGGCGGTGCCGTAGATCATGTCGTCGTCGTAGTCCGTCCAGATGCGGTTGGAGCCCTCATAGCCGGACACGCTGCCGTCGTCATCCTTGACCAGCGCGCCGTCCAGCAGCAGGTAGGAGCTCCCCTCCGCGTTGGTCCGCACCCACAGGTCCACCGCCATGCCGTAGGTCTCCGCTGCGGTGGACGCGCTCCCCACGTCGCTGTCCGTTGGGGCGGCGGCGATGGCGTCAGAGGCGTAGTCGTTGGCCGAGGCGGTGGAGACCACCATCTGGATCCACAGATCCCAGCCAGGGAACATACTATATGTAAAGTGCGCCTCCAGCCTGTCCGTGGTCGCGGAGTAGCTGATCAGCTCCTCAAAATCATACAGCAGACCGCTGCCTAACGTCACATAGGCGATATTTTTTTCCAGAGTTTCCTCCGGATCCACATCGGCACAGAGAAAATACATAATGACGACTGTTGCATTATCTCCGTAAAAGTCCCCCCAGTGATAAACCCTGTTGCCATAGGTGCTTTTGTAGGTATAGGTGGTGTTTTCATCGTCATATGGGAACAGATCCTCCAGCACGGGCTTCACGGCGCTCCAAGACACGGCGCTTCCGGCCAGCCCCTGGTTGTGCAGGGCCAGCGCCAGTTCCGTATTCTCCTCCAGGGTCGCCCGCAGGGCGAGATACTCGTCCCAGCCGGTCAGGGTGATACCCTCTTTCTCCCACTCGGCCTCGTTTTTCGCCAGCAGGTCGGAGAGGGTGTAGGGCGTGTAGTTTTTCACGCCCTCGGTCATGCCGCCGGACAGGTCGTACTGATAGATCTCCGCAATGGCCGCATAGGCCTCGCCCAGCCGCTCCGCCGCTGCGGACAGGTCCACATACATATTGTAGATGTCCTCGGTGTAGCCCGCGAAATCGGGGGCGGTTCCGCCGTTGATCCTGTAGTCCATGTAGTCGCCGATCATCGCCGCCAGGCTGGCCATATAGCCGCTGTTGGAGGAGAGCACCGCCGCGTAGGCGTCCTCCGCCAGCGCCAGCTGGGTCTGGGCGGCGGCGGTCAGGGTGGCCAGGTCCGCCTGGGCTGTGGAGCTGGTCTCCACCGTCGCCACGGCCCGCACGCCATAGTTGCTGGAGAGCTGCCAGAGGCTGTAATCGGAACTCCAGATCGTATAGCGCAGGATCGTGTTCAGGGTGGTCACCCGGCCGTCCGCACCATAATTCACCGCCATCAGCGGGCTGGTGCGCAGGGAGGAGGTGTTCAGCCGGGAGGGGTAGATGGTCAGATTGTCCAGCCCGTAGGAGCTGTCAGACAGGTCTACCAGGTTGCCCCAGGTCAGGTTGGCCGCCGTCACCTCCTGGTTCGCCGAGGAGTCCCCCACGGCGCTTGCATCCGGCTCCTCCCCGTCAGCGTCCGACAGGGCGATCTCCAGCGCACCGTTGGCCGACAGGGAGGTGGTGACCCCCGTGACCTCCGGCGCGGTGGACAGGGTGACCCAGGCATAGGTGGTCCCCGCCAGCAGCACCGCCGAGATGACCAGCATCCCCAGCACGCTCATCACCTTCCCCCGCATCCGGGGCAGGGCGGCCCGGTAGAGTTGGATGTTCCGGGCGGTGTCCGTTTTACTCCCGTGAGCCATAGTGGTACCCCCCCCCGCTGGAAA
>JAJPXI010000174.1:20783-25825 GCA_021205585.1 Oscillospiraceae bacterium | reverse complement strand
GTAAACGCAACATATCAAATGCCGGGTGTTGCGTTTACTTTGGAAATTGAGGGGCCAACAAATTGATTTCCGTGAGGGGCGGCATATGGGGCTTGACATCCAGCCCCGTTTCTGTAATAATGTCACCGCATCGCTGCCGGAAATAAAAAATCGCGCAAGGAGGAATGGGCATGAACATTGAAATCGGATTGAAGGGCCGGGCGGAAACGGTGGTAACGCCGGAAAATACCGCCTCCGCCGTGGGCTCCGGGCTGGTGCCCGTATTCGCCACCCCCGCCATGGTCGCCCTGATGGAGCGGGCGGCGGCGTCCTCCCTGGCCCCTTACCTGGAGGAGGGGCAGGGCTCTGTGGGCGTCCATCTGGACGTGTCCCACCAGTCGGCCACGCCGGTTGGATTGAAGGTATGGGCCGAGAGCGAGGTGACGGCGGTAGAGGGGAAGCAGATCACCTTTTCCGTCGCCGCCTACGACGAGGCGGGGCTGATTGGCCAGGGAACCCACAAACGGGTCTGCATCACCGTGGACCGGTTCCTCTCCAGGGCCGAACAGAAAAAGCCGGGGTAACGCCCGCCCCGGCGCGGCAGCGTCGCCGTATGGACGGCAAAAAGCAACAAAACACGGAAATCAATTTTGAAATCAATGTTGTGCGGTGAACCCCTCCACCGGCTATCGCTGGTTCCCCTCCCCTTTCAGGGGAGGCAAAAGGTGGGTGCTCGATCCAATATTTTCTACTTCACCTGCGCCAAGGCTCCCCTGAAAGTGGAGCTGGCTGGCCGTCAGGCCAGACTGAGGGGTTCTTTTGACCTATCTGCTACCAAAATTGATTTCCGTGACGACAAAAAAGGCGCTTGCTTTTTCGGGGAAAAAGAATTATAATTAAACAAATCGGCAGACCCGCGTGGGAGCGCCTGTCAGCGGCGCCGGGCCGGTTTTTCAAAATTTCATTCATTTGATACGATATAGCGATACAGAACCGATACAAAATGAGGCTTTCATTCCCTTTGTATCCGCTGTATTGTTTTTTTCGCGCATACAGGGGTGTGGGCGGATTTTTGTTTCTGTACAGCGATATGGTATCACGGCCGCCGGGGTGGGCGGAAGCAAAGACTGGAGGAATCTATTTTGGAAGAGAACAAAACCAACGATTTTCTTGAAAAGGAGCGCCTGGGGAAGCTGATGACGAAATACTGCGTCCCCTGCGTCATCGCCCTGCTGGTGGCCACGCTGTACAACATCGTGGACCAGCTTTTCATCGCCAACGCCAGCTACCTGGGCACCGACGGCGTGGCGGCCAGCACCTGGGTGTTCCCCCTGACGGTCATCGCCCTGGGCGTGGGCATGATGGTGGGCGACGGCTGCTGCACCTTCGTCAGCATCAGCCTGGGGGCCAAGGAAAACGACAAGGCCCGCCGGGCGGTGGGCACCGCCGTGATCACCCTGGTCTGCCTGGGGCTGATCTTCATGGGCATCTACCTGGTGTTCCAGGAGCAGATCCTGTGCCTGTTTGGTGCCACCAGGGCCAACGCCAGCGCTTTCAGCATGGCCAAGGAATATTTCACTCTGATTGCCATCGGCATTCCCTTTTATATGTTCAGCCAGGCCATGAACCCCATCGTCCGCTCCGACGGCAGCCCCCGCTTCGCCATGGCCACCCTGCTGACCGGCGCGATTATCAACGTGATTTTGGATCCGGTGTTCATCTTCGGCTTCCACTGGGGCATGACCGGCGCGGCCCTGGCCACTATTTTAGGTCAGATTGTCTCGGCCCTGATGTTCCTGGGCTACCTGTTCCGCATGAAAGCCGTTAAGCTGAACCGGGACAGCTTCCGCTTCCGCTTCCCCCTGCTGAGCAAAATGGCCCGCATGGGGGCGGCCAGCCTGCTGACACAGGTGTCCATCGCCCTGTCCATGGCGGTGGTTCAGTCCGTGCTGACCAGATATGGGGCGCTGGACCCGGTGTACAGCCAGGAGGGGTATATGTCCATCCCCACCGCCGTGTTCGGCATCGTCATCAAATTCTACCAAATCGTCATGTCCATCGCCATCGGCCTGGCCACCGGCATCATCCCCATCGCGGGTTACAACATCGGGGCCAGGCGCAACGACCGGGTCATCCAGCTGCTGAAGATGCTGCTGCTGGCCGAGGTCATCGTGGGCGCTGTGTTTACGGTGGTTTTCCTGGCGCTGCCCCACCAGCTGACCGCCCTGTTTGGCGGCAACAGCAGCATGGATGAAAACGTGCGCCAGGCGTACCTGAGCTACTCCGTAACGTTTATGCGGGTGTTCATGTGCAGCCTGATCCTCTCCTGCTTTAACAAGGGCATCGCCATCTTCCAGCAGGCCATCGGCCGGGCCAGGACGGCCACCGCCCTGTCCATGATGCGGGAGATTGTGTTCGGTATCGCCATGCCTCTGATTATGCCCATCTTCTTCGGACTGGACGGGATTCCCTATTTCATGCCGGTATCCGATGTGGTGGCCTTTGTGGTGGCGCTGTTCGTCATTGCCAACACGGTGAAATCCTTGCGCAAACCCATTCAGGAGACGGAAATCGCCCCGGCTGCGCAGCCCTCCCAGACCGCCCCGGCGGCGGCCAGGGGAGTGGTCACCATCGGCCGCTCCTACGGCGCGGGGGGCCGCTCGGTGGGCAAGCTGGTGGCCCAGCGGCTGGGCGTGCCCTATTACGACTCCGAACTGCTGGAGCAGGCGGCGGTCAGCAGCGGTCTGAGCCGGAAGTACCTGGAGAGCGTGGACGAAAAATCCGCCAAGCTGGGGGCGCTGTACCGCTATCCAGGCTTCGACTTCAACCCCGGCGCGGCCCTGGAGCGCTCCGCCGCCCAGGCCCAGCGGGAAATTATCCAGCGGGTGGCCCAGGAGGGCTCCTGCGTCATCGTGGGCCGCCGGGCCGACCAGATTTTGAAGGGCCACGGGGAGCTGTTCCGGGTGTTCGTCACCGCCCCCGTGGAGGCCAGGGCCGAGCGGGTTTCCAGGCGGGAGAATTTAAGCCTTTCGGACAGCGAGCAGCTGGTGAAAAAGGTGGATCGGGAGCGGGCAAGCTACTACAACCAGTACGGCGGCCAGTCCTGGGGGGACGCCGGTACCTATGATTTGTGCGTGGACACCGACAGGCTGGGCCTGGAGGGGGCCGCCGCGCTGATTGTGGCGGCGGTGCAGAACCTGCATACCGCCAACGCGGGGGATGTTCGGACGGAAACGCCCGCATGAGCGAAACGGCGCCTGGATTCCGGCAAAACGCCGGGATTCCAGCGCCGTCCTTGTTTTTTTCCCGCTTTTGTGCTACCATAAAGCCCTGCAAAAAAAATTTTGCCGATTGGATGCAATAAAACCGAGTCTCCGGGCATTAATCAGGCAGAGTAGGAGGAAAAGCCATATGCGCGAGTCCTTTTCTGAAGCGGCCGCCCCTGACGAGTGCGGCGGCCGGCAGCTGGATGGCTGGCTGGAAGCGATGGCACAGGGAGATCGATCGGCTCTTGAGGCCCTGTACCGCCAAACCAGCCCCGCGATATATGGATTTGCCCTCTCAATCTGCCGGAACGAGCAGGACGCGGAGGACGTTTTACAGGACACCTACCTCCAGGCGCTCAAGGGCGCGGAGCGCTACCGCAGCCAGGGAAAGCCCATGGCGTGGCTGCTGACCATCACCCGCAACCTGTGCCTGATGCGCCTGCGGGAGCGGGGGAAAACCGTCTCCGAGGAGGAGTGGCGCACCCCCGCCGCCTGGCAGGAGAGCTGCACCCACGAGGACCGGCTGCTGCTGGAGACGGCCATGACCGGCCTGTCCGACCAGGAGCGGCAGGTGGTGCTTCTCCACGCGGTAACCGGACTGAAGCACCGGGAAATCGCCGCCCTGCTGGAACTGCCCCTGCCCACCGTTCTGTCCAAGTACAGCCGGGCTTTGAAAAAACTCCGGCTGGCCATGAAGGAGGATGACTGATATGCGCGGCAAGGATTTGGAAGACCGTCTGGCCCAGGCCGTGACCCGCGCCACGCCGGACGTGCTGGAGCGCGTTCTCTCCTCTTGTGAGCAACAGAAAGGAGACATGATTTCCATGACAACGACAAAAAAACGCAAATATTATATCCCCCTGACCATCGTAGCCGCCCTGCTGGTGGTGTGTGTCGGTATCTTCGGGCTGGTTCAGTGGCAGAGCGGCGGCGGCAGCAACTCTGTCGTACTGCTGGACGTGAATCCCAGCATCTCCCTGACCGTCAGCGCCAGGGAAAAGGTTCTCAGCGCCGAGGGGCTGAACGAGGACGGCCAGCAGGTGCTGTCCGACCTGGAGCTGGAGGGCGTAGACCTGACCACTGCCGTCAGCGCCATCGTCGGCTCCATGCTGCAAAAGGGCTATCTCAGCGATTTGCAGAACGCCATCCTGGTCAGCGTGGAAAATGACGACGCGGCCACCGCCGCCCAGCTGGAGGCCCTGGTTTCCGAGGCCATCTCCAGCGCCTTCTCCAGCTCAGAAGTGGAGAGCGCGGTTTTGACCCAGACGGTCACAGAGGACGAAACAGTGACCCAGCTGGCCGAGACCTACGGCATCTCTGCCGGAAAGGCCGCCCTGATTCTGGCCCTGATCCAGCAGGACGAGACCCTGACGGCGGAAAACCTGGCCGCCCTGACCATCAACGATTTGACTCTGCTCTGCCAGTCCAGGGGCATTTCGGTGGACTCCCTCTCCCAGACGGGCCAGGCCAGCACCCTGGCCTACATCGGGGAGGACGCCGCTCTGGAGATCGCCTGCGGCGACGCGGGGGTGGCCCAGAGCGAGCTGAACTGGTACACGGTGAAGTTTGACAGCGAGGATGGGGTTATCGTCTACGACGTGGAGTTCAGTGTGGGGGATACCAGCGGTTCCTATGTGGAATACGAGTATGAAATCAACGCCCAGACCGGCGCCATCGTCAGCTATGGCCGGGAGAGCAGGGGCTCGTCCGCCGCCTCCGCCAACCAGACAACCATCGACGCCACCGCCGCCCAGGAGGCCGCCCTGGCCCACGCCGGGCTGACCGCCTCCCAGGTCA
>JAJPXI010000174.1:0-20683 GCA_021205585.1 Oscillospiraceae bacterium | reverse complement strand
CGCCGCCCAGGAGGCCGCCCTGGCCCACGCCGGGCTGACCGCCTCCCAGGTCACCAAGCTGAAGGTGGAGCTGGACCGGGAGGACGGGGTGTACGAGGTGGATTTCAAGTACAACGGCATGGAGTACGAGTACGAAATCAACGCCTACACCGGCGCGGTGGTTGGTTACGACGTGGACGACTGACGCCCGCCCACTGTGATAACGCTTCGAAGCAAAGCCCTGCCTTACGGCGGGGTTTTGCTTTTCCCCGCCGCTTTGCGCTCGCGGGGCCGAACCCGCCGGAACGTCGCAGGGAAATTTGTTTTTCCCAGGCCGGTCTCTTGCCATTTCCCGCGAAATACAGTATAATAAATAAAATGATAAAGGCGGCATGATTCTAAACCGGGGCAAAGGGGGCGGAGAGATGGACTGGATGCTGGAAATTTTACGGCTGGGAGCCAGTTATCTGAAACTGCTGGACATTACCGACGTGCTGGACATCGTCATCGTCTCCTATGTGGTGTACCGGCTGCTGCTTTTTTTCCGCAAAAGCCGCTCCGGCCAGGTGGTCAGGGCCATCGGCATCATCCTGGCGGCCATGATTCTCTCCAACATCCTGAATCTGTATATCGTCAGCTTCCTGCTCAACCGGGCGGTGGAGATGGGCCTGATTGCGATCGTCATTATTTTCCAGCCGGAGCTGCGCCGGTTTTTGGAGCGCATCGGCAGTGGAAAGATCCGGGGGGTCTTTTCCAGGGAGGAGACCCCGGAGGAGCTGGAACAGGCCATCTGCCAGACGGTGGAGGCCTACGCCCAGTTTTCCAAGGACAAGGTGGGCGCGCTGATGGTCTTTGAGCGGCACATGATTCTGGACGACATTTTGAAGTCCGGCACCGGGCTGGACGCGGCGGTCTCCTCCGAGCTGCTGAAAAACCTGTTCTGGAACAAGGCCCCCATGCACGACGGGGCGGTTCTCATCCGGGGCGGACGCATCGTTGGCGCGGGCTGTATGCTGCCCCTGTCCGGGAACATCAACCTGTCCAGAGATTTGGGGATGCGCCACCGGGCGGGCATCGGCATGAGCGAAAATTCCGACGCGGTGGTGGCCATTGTGTCGGAGGAGACCGGCTCCATCTCAGTGGCCATCGGCGGGATGCTCAAGCGCCACCTGGCCCCGGAGACTCTGGAGCGCCTGCTGCGCAAGGAGCTGCTGCCGGAAGAGCAGGACGCCCCAGGCGAGGACTGGCGCGACAAGCTGACCGGGCTGGTAAAAACCATATTGAAAAAGGGAGACAGGGACGATGGGCAAAAAGATTCTTAACAGCAAGCTGTTATACGCCCTTCTGGCCGTCCTGATTTCCATCGGCCTTTGGTTCTATGTGGTGGTGGTGGAGGAGCCGGACTCCACGATTGAAATTTCCGGCATCCCCATTACCTTCACCAATGAGGACGTGCTGGAGGAGCGGGGGCTGATGATTACCGATGGACAGGACCAGACCGTCACCCTGACCGTCACCGGCCCCAGCACCACCCTGGCCCAGTTGAACAACAACAAATCCAACATCACCCTGTCCATCGACGTCAGCAGGATTACCTCCGCCGGAGAGCAGCAGATGGCCTACACCATCAGTCTGCCCACCGGCTACTCCCTGCGGGTGACCGTGACCGACCGCTCTCCCAGCAACGTGGGGTTCACCGTTTCCAACTGCGTCAGCAAGGAAATTCAGGTCTACGGCAGCTTTACCGGCACTCTGGCCGACGGCTATATGCGAGACGAGTTTGAAATCACTCCCGGCACCATCACCGTCTCCGGCCCGGAGGAGGAGGTCAAGCAGATTTCCTACGCTCTGGTGAGCCTGGACGGGGAGGAACTGAGCGAGTCCGTCACCGTGGAGGAGGCGGCCTTTACCCTGGTAGACGCCCAGGGGGCGGGATTTACCGGCGATATGGTGACGTGCTCCGTGGAGACGGTGGAGGTCACCATGCCGGTGGTCAAGACCGCCGAGGTGCCCCTGTCGGTGAACCTGCTCCCCGGCGGCGGCATTACGGAGGAAAACATGGAGGAGTTTGTGGAATGCGTCATCGAGCCGGCGCAAATCACCGTGTCCGGCGAGGAGGAAGCCCTCAGCTCCCTGACGGAACTAGTGCTTGGGGAGATCGACCTGGCCGCGGTGGAGGGGACGGAAACCTTTACCTTTGACATTCCCCTGGACTCCGCCCTGAAAAACATCAGCGGCACCGCCAGCGCCACGGTGACGATAACCATCAGCAGCGAGCTGACCATTCAGATTTTTGAGGCTGACAACATCGAGCTGCAAAACGTGCCCGACGGGTTTGAGGCGGAATCTGTGACCCAGACATTGCAGGTGCTGGTGCGGGGGACAAAGTCGGCCCTGACCCAGGTGCTGTCCCAGAATATCCGGGTGGTGGCCGATTTGAGCGACATCGAGCAGACCGCCGGGCGATACACCGTGCCGGCCACCATCTACCTGGACACCGCCGCGGAGGACGCGGGCGTGTTCGGCGATAACTATCAGATTGTGCTGGATTTGACGCAGTCCACGGAATAAAGGAGACGGGTATGACCCAGATCGCTACAGTCAAACGCCTGCTGGACGGAGGCAGGGCTGAAATTTTAGTGCACCGCCAGTCGGCCTGCGGCCACAGCTGCGAAGCTTGCGGCGGCTGCGGGCCGGAGGCCCAGGCCAAGGTAGCCGCCGTGGCCGAAAACCCGCCGGCCGCCCAGCCGGGGGACACGGTTTTGGTGGAGAGCGAGAGCGGCCGGGTGCTGTCCCTGGCGGCGGCGCTCTATCTGTTCCCCGTCCTGCTGCTGTTCGTGGGCTATTTTATCGCCAAGGCCCTGGGTCTGGGCGAGGGCGGCAGCCTGGGGGTTGGCCTGGGCTGTATGGCGGCGGCTTTCCTGGCGGACTGGCGGGTTGACCGCCGCCTGCGGGCCGGTCGGCCCCTCCAGATGCGCATCGTAGAGGTGCTCCGGCGTTGTTCGGATATGTAAGGCCCCTGACGGGGGAACTGCGGGTGCGGGAACTGGAGGACTATAAGGCGGTTTACTGCGGCCTGTGCCGCAGCCTGGGAAAGGGCTGCGGCCTGCTGGCCCGGCTGACCCTGAATTACGACTTCGTCTTTCTGGCCATGGCGCTGACACCGGAGGCAAAGCCCTGCGCCATGGAGCGCCGGTTTTGCCCCCTGCACCCCTTTTCCCGGCGGCGAATGTGCTGTCAGACCCCGGCCCTGGACACGGCGGCGCGGGAGGGCGTGATTTTAAGCTATCAAAAGCTGCGGGACGACGTGGCCGACAGCGGCTTCTGGCGCGGTCTGCCCGCCCGGCTGGCCGCGCGGTGCCTGAAGCCGGCCTACCGCCGGGCCGCCAAAGCCCAGCCGGAATTTGACCGGCAGGTGGCGGACTGCCTGGAGCGGCTGCGTCGGCTGGAGGGGGAAAACTGCCCCTCCATGGACCGCCCGGCGGACGCCTTCGCCCAACTGCTGCAGGCGGCAGCCCCCGAAACCGGCTCCCCCGGCCGGGATCGGGCCATGGCCCAGATGCTCTACCATGTGGGCCGGTGGATTTACCTCGTCGACGCCTGGGACGATTTGCCCGGGGACATAGAAAAAGGAAATTACAACCCCCTGAACCTGCGCTTTCAGGGGAGGGCGGAGGAGCATATCCAGGACGTGCGCGTCACCCTGCTCCACTCCAGAAACCTGGCGGCCTCGGCCTATGAGCTGGAGAAAACGGGGGCGTGGGACGGCGTTCTTTCTAATATATTGTATTTGGGCCTGCCGGCGGTGGAAGAGATGGTCTTATCCCGGCAATGGCGGAGAAGGAGATGGTACCAATGAGCGACCCCTATCAGGTGCTGGGCGTCAAGCCGGACGCCAGCGACGAGGAGATCAAGCGGGCCTACCGGGAGCTTGCCAGAAAATATCACCCGGACAATTATCAAAATAACCCCCTCTCCGACCTGGCCGAGGAGAAGATGAAGGAGATTAACGAGGCCTACGACGCCATTCTCAAGCAGCGCAGCGGCGGCCAGAGCTATACCTCCGGCGGCTCCTCCTCTCAGGGTGCTTACAACCGCCAGGGCAGCGCCGACCCGGCCATGGCCCAGGCCAGGACGCTGATTCAGAACGGGAACCTGAACCAGGCGGAGCAGGTGCTCCGCGCCTGCCGCAACCGGACGGCGGAGTGGTACTTCCTGGCCGGGAGCATCGCCTACCGGCGCAATTACCTGGACGAGGCTCTGCAAAACTACCGGACGGCGGTCAACATGGAGCCCAACAACATGGAGTACCGTCAGGCGTACAACATGATGCAGAACAGCGGAGGGAACGTCTACCGGCCCGCGGGCTACGGCGGGGCCGGGATGGACGCCATGGACTGCTGCACCGCCCTGATGTGCATGAACTGCCTGTGCGGCGGCGGGGGATGCCGATGAGACGGAAAATGGGAAAAAAATCGGTTCAGGCGGCCATCGGGGGCGTGCTGACGGCACTGTCCCTGCTGCTGCTCTACCTGGCGGCCCTGCTGCCCACGGGCCAGCTGGCCGTGGTAGCCCTGGCCGGGCTGGCCCCGGCCGCCGCCGTCATCACCGGCGGGTTCGCCACGGGCTTTCTGTGCTACGGGGCCACCAGCCTCCTCTCCCTGCTGCTCCTGCCCGGCAAGGGGTGCGCCCTGCTGTACACCCTGCTGCTGGGGCTATATCCCGTGCTGAAAGGGCTTATCGAGCGCATTCGGAAGCTGGCGTTGGAAATCGTTTTGAAGCTGGCTTTTTTCAACCTGGTGCTGACGGTGTTATGGTTCGTCTTTTCCGCCCTGGTGTTTCCCCTGCTGCCGGAGAGGCTGAGCGTTGCCGGGTGGTACTATGGCATAGGGAACGCGGTGTTCCTGCTCTATGATTACGGCGTCAGCAAGCTCATCAGCGCCTACGGCCCCCGCCTGCGCAAAGCGGTGGGGCGGCGGTGAAAGGCGGTGGGGGATTTGATTAGAAGCATGACCGGCTATGGCCGGGGGGAGGCCCTGCTGAACGGGCGGCGGCTGACGGTTCAGGTGCGCGCGGTGAACAACCGCTTTCTGGACTGCGCCGTCAAGCTGCCCAGGGACTGCCTGTTTGCCGAGGACGCCGTCAGGGCCCAGGTGAGCCGGACGATTTCCCGGGGAAAGGTGGACGTATTTTTCACCATCGACGAGACGGAGAGCGAAGCCCCTGGCGTAACGGTCAACGAACCCCTGGCGCGGGCCTATCTGGACGCCCTGCGGCGGCTGAAGGCCCTGGGGGAGAAAGGGGAGGCGGACGGACCGGTCAGCCCGGCAGTTCTGGCCCAGTTCCCCAACGTGCTGACGGTGGAAAAAAAGCAGGAGGACGCCCAGACCCTCCAGGCCGACATTCTGACTGTTCTGTCCCTGGCGCTGGAGGACTTTGAAGCCATGCGCCGGAGGGAAGGGGAGCGGCTGGCGGCGGACATCCTGGGCCGAGCCCAGGCAGTAGAGGACTGCGTGGAACAAATTGAGCGGCGCTCCCCTCAGACGGTGGAGGAGCACCGGGCCAAGTTGGAGGAAAAACTCCGTCAGCTGCTCCAGTCGGTGCAGCCGGATGAGGCCCGGCTGTTGACCGAGGCGGCCATTTTTGCCGAAAAGACGGCGGTGGACGAGGAGACCGTCCGCCTGCGCAGCCATTTGATCCAGCTGCGGGAGCTGCTGAACCGGGGCGGCGCCACGGGGCGCAAGCTGGACTTTCTGATTCAGGAGTTCAACCGGGAGGCCAACACCATCGGCTCCAAGTGCAGTGATTTGGAGATTTCCCGGCTTGTGGTGGACATGAAAGCGGAAATCGAGAAGATTCGGGAGCAGGTGCAGAATATTGAGTAGGAAAGGCGGTGAGGGCCGGTGACGCTGGTGAACATCGGCTTTGGAAACCTGATTTCAGCCCAGCGGCTGGTGGCCGTGGTCAGTCCGGAGTCTGCACCCATCAAGCGCATGGTGCAGGAGGCCAGGGAGCGGGGGATTTTAATCGACGCCAGCTTTGGCCGAAAAACCAAAGCCGTGCTGGTGATGGACAGCGACCATGTGGTGCTGTCCGCCTTTCCGCCGGAGACCATCCTTGAGCGGTTGAAAGAACAGGAACCCGGAGAAAAGGAGGGGTAGAGCATGGGAAACAGAGCAGGACGAAGGGGACAGTTGATCGTCCTGTCCGGCCCGTCGGGGGTGGGCAAGAGCACGGTCATCGCCGAGCTGTTCAGCCAGCGGGAAAACCTGTACTTTTCCGTCTCCTTCACCACCCGCAAGCCCAGGGCGGGGGAGGAGGAGGGCATCAGCTATCACTTTGTGGACGTTGCAGAGTTCCAGCGGATGATTTCCGCAGGGGAGCTGCTGGAGTACGCCCAGTATGTGGATAACTATTACGGCACCTCCCTGAAGCTGATCCAGGAGCAGCTGGACCGGGGAATCGACGTGCTGTTGGACATCGAAGTGCAGGGAGCGGCCGTGGTGCGGGAAAAATGCCCCGGGGCGGTGCTGATTTTCATCGTCCCCCCCTCCTATGAGGAACTGGCCCGCCGCCTGCGGGGGCGCAACACCGACGACGAGCCGGTCATCCTCGGCCGGCTCCGGCAGGCCAGGGAGGAGTGCCGCCGGGCGATGGAGTACGACTACCTGGTGGTCAATGAAAGCGTATCCAGGGCGGCGGCCGACATCCAGGCCATCCTGCGCGCCCAGGAGTGCCGGATTCAAAACCAGATGCAATTTATTGAAGGAGTGTTATAAGTTATGATGCTGTATCCCTCGATGAGCGAAATGCTGAAGCAGGTGCCCAGCCGGTATATGCTGGTCAACGTCGTTGCCCAGCGGGCGCGGCAGATTTCCGCCACCGCCGAGAGCTTCCACGAGCCGCTTCAGGAGAAGCCCGTCTCCATGGCCATTCAGGACGTGGCGGAGGGCAAGGTTTCTATTTCGGAGCTTGACCCGGATCTCGCCCCGGAGCCCGACCCGGAATAAAGCGCCCTTTCAGGGGGCGCGGCAGTCCGCCGCGTCCCCTGATACGATTTCTCATAAGAGGAGGGAGCCGGTTGGAGCAGGTGCGTGTGGCGAAAATCGCCCTGAGCGCCGCCATATATGCCATTGACTTGCCCTATTCCTACCAGGTTCCCCCGGATTTGGAGGAGCGGCTTCAGCCGGGAATGCGGGTGCTGGTGCCCTTTGGGGCGGGAAACCGCCGGGTGGATGGCATCGTGCTGGCGGTGGAGACGGCCCGGCCGGAGCGGACGCTGAAAGCGGTACTCTCCCTGCTGGACGACGCCCCGGTGCTCTCCCCGGAGGGGCTCCGCCTGGCCCTGTGGATGCGGGAACAATATTTTTGCACGGTCTATCAGGCCGCCCGGGTCATGTTGCCCGCCGGGCTGTGGTTTTCCCTGCTGGACGTGTGGCGCGTGGCGGAAGGGGTGGACAGAGAGCGGGCCTACCGGGCCGCGGGCCGCTCCCAGGCCGCCAAAACCATTCTGGATATTTTATACGCCAACCAGGGGGCGCTGGAAATCGGCCGCATCAAGGAGGCTTTCGGGGCCAGGAATCCCAGCTCCGCCCTGAAACTGCTCCAGAGCCAGGGAATCCTTACCCTGGAGACCAGCGCCGCCCGGGGGGTGGGGGACAAGACCGAGCGGGTCATTTGCCTGGCGGTCTCCCCAGAGGAGGCCCTGGCGGCGGCGCGGCCCCGGCGCAAACAGGCCCCTTTGCAGTACGCCGTGGTGGAGCTGCTCTCCGGCGTGGGGAGAGTTTCCTCCAAAGAGGTGTGCTACTTCACCGGGGCCTCCCCGGCCACCCTGCGGGCGTTGGAAAAGCGGGGCCTGGTGTGCCAGGAGAAGCGAACGGTCTGGCGGCGGCCCGACCCGGGCCGGGTGAAGCCGGCGGGGCCGGTACGCCTGAACCGGGAGCAGCGGGAGGCGGCGGACGGGCTGCTCCGGCTGCTGGAAGGGGGAGAGCCCGCCGTGGCCCTGCTCTACGGGGTGACGGGCAGCGGCAAGACCCAGGTTTACCTGGAGCTGATTGCCCATGTGCTCCAATGGGGGAAAAGCGCCCTGCTGCTGGTGCCGGAAATCGCATTGACGCCGCAGCTGTTAAGGGAATTTACTTCACATTTTGGAGAGCAGGTGGCCGTTCTCCACAGCGGCCTGCGTTCAGGGGAGCGGTACGATGAGTGGAGGCGCATCCAGTCCGGCCGGGCCACGGTGGTGTTGGGAACCCGCTCGGCGGTGTTTGCCCCGCTGGAAAATCTGGGTCTGATAATCCTGGACGAGGAGCAGGAACACAGCTACCAGTCGGACAGCGTCCCCCGCTACCACGCCAGGGACGTGGCGAAATACCGCTGCGTGCAGAGCGGGGCCCTGCTGCTGCTCGGCTCGGCCACCCCGTCGGTGGAGAGCATGTACCAGGCGGAGCAGGGGGTCTACCACCTGTTCACCCTGCGGGAGCGGTACAACGAGCAGGCCCTGCCCCAGGTGCTCATTGCGGATATGCGGGAGGAGCTGCGGCAGGGGAACGGAACCGATTTAAGCGCCCCACTGCGCCGGGAAATCGCCGGCAACCTGGAGCGGGGGGAGCAGAGTATCCTGCTGCTCAACCGCCGGGGGGCCTCCCGGATGCTCTCCTGCGGGGAGTGCGGCCAGGTGCCCTCCTGCCCCCGGTGCAGCGTCTCCCTGACCTACCACTCGGCCAACCGGCGGCTGATGTGCCACTACTGCGGCCACTCGGAGCCCCTGCCGGAGCGCTGCCCCGCCTGCGGGGGACGGCTGGCCTATATCGGCTCCGGCACGCAAAAGGTGCAGCAGGAGCTGGAGGCGTGTTTTCCCGGTGTGGAGGTTTTGCGCATGGATGCCGACACGGTTTCTGCCTCCAACAGCCACGAAAAAATGCTGACCCGATTTCAGAAGGAGAAAATCCCGATTTTAGTGGGCACCCAGATGGTGGCCAAGGGCCTGGATTTTGAAAACGTGACATTGGTGGGAGTGCTGGCCGCCGACCTGTCCCTGTACGCCGACGACTTCCGGGCGGGGGAGAGAACCTTTTCCCTGATTACCCAGGCGGTGGGCCGGGCGGGCCGGGGCAGCAAAAGCGGCCGGGCGGTCATCCAGACCATGACCCCGGCCAACGAGGTCATCGCCTGCGCCGCCGGGCAGGACTACGACCGATTTTACCGCCAGGAGATTGTTCTGCGCCAGCTGCGCGCCTGCGCCCCCTTCCGCGACCAGTTCCGGCTCAGCGCCTCCGGGCCGGAGGAGCACGCCGTGGTCCAGGCCTGCCTGCGCCTGCGCCAGGCCCTGGACGGAGCGATTCGGGAGGCACCCTACCGGGAGATGGGGCTGGAGGTGCTGGGGCCGGCTCCGGCGACCGTGGCGAAGGTCAACAACCGCTACCGCTACCACATCAGCGTGATGGGGAAAAACCAGCACCGGCTGCGGCTGCTGCTGGCCCACCTGCTCCGCTCGGCCCAGCAGGATAAAAAAAACGCCGGCGTGACGGTCTACGGGGACTTAAACCCCCTGGACTGACAAGCTGTGATACTGAAATCTGATTCAAACAAGACATTAAAAATGGCTTGTTTGAATAGCCGTCGCAACGGCGTAGATTTCGTATGAGACGCCTTTTGAAGTGTCAACCGCGCTTTTGCGCGGCTCTTAGACGCTTCAAAAGCTCAGATTAAAATGTCTCATTTTAATCTGAAGAGAGTATGAAATACAATTTGATTTATAAGGAAGGAATCAAACCATGCCTGCACGTAAGATTATAACCAGGGGCGACCCCGTCCTGACAAAAGCCTGCCATCCCGTGACCCGCTTCGACGAAAAGCTCCACGCCCTGCTGGACGATATGCGGGACACCCTGCTCCAGGCCCAGGGGGTGGGCCTGGCCGCGCCCCAGGTGGGAATATTGCGCCGGGCGGTGCTGGTGATGAACGAGCGAGAGGAAATCATCGAGCTGGTCAACCCGGAAATCGTGTTCACCGAGGGGGAGCAGGAGGGCTTCGAGGGCTGCCTGTCCGTCCCCGGCCTGTACGGGCGGGTGACCCGCCCGGAGCGGGTGCGGGTGCGCGCCCAAAACCGGGACGGGCAGGTTTTTGAGGTGGAGGACACGGGCATCACCGCCCGCTGCTTCTGTCACGAGTGCGAGCATCTGGAGGGCCGTCTGTTCGTGGAGCACACCGACAGGCTGTACACGGCGGAGGAGCTGGACGAGATGGAGCAGGAGAACGGAACGGAGCGGGAACAGTAATGCGGATTGTATTTATGGGGACGCCGGAGTTTGCGGTGCCCAGCCTCCGGGCGCTGGCGGAGGCTGGGCATACCCTGTGCGGCGCGTTCACCCAGCCGGACAGGCCGAAAGGCCGTGGGATGAAGCTCCAGCCAACACCTGTAAAGGAATTTTGCTTGACGCATGAAATTCCGGTGTTCCAGCCCGCCGGGTTCCGGGACGGAGAGGCCCTGGCCCAGATCCAGGCCCTTGCGCCGGAGATGATTGCGGTGGCCGCCTATGGCCGCATCCTGCCCCAGGCGATTTTGGAACTGCCCCCCGCCGGATGTATCAACGTCCACTCGTCGCTCCTGCCAAAATACCGGGGGGCCGCGCCCATCAACTGGGCCATTTTGAACGGGGAGCGGGAGACCGGCGTGACCATCATGCACATGAGCGCCGCACTGGACGCCGGGGACATCATCGCCCAGAAAACCACGGCCATCGGCCCGGAGGAGACGGCGGGGGATCTGACCGCCCGTCTGGCGGAATTGGGGGCCGGGCTGCTGGCGGAAACCGTGGCCAGGCTGGAGCGTGGGGAGGCCGGGCGCGTCCCCCAGCGGGAGGAGATGGCCACCTACGCCCCCATGCTGTCCAGGGAGCTGTCCCCCGTGGACTGGAACCGCCCGGCCCAGGCCATCCACGACCAGGTTCGGGGCCTGTTGCCCTGGCCCGCCGCCGCTGCGAGCCTGGGGGGCGTGCGCTGTAAGATTTTAAGCACGAAGGTCTGTCAACAGACCTCCGGCCGCCCCTGCGCCACCGTCCTGCGGGCGGACAAAAATGGGCTGTACATCGCCTGCGGCGGCGGGAGCGTGCTGGAGGTACTGGAGGTGCAGCCGGAGGGAAAGAAGAAGATGAAAGCCGCAGCCTTTTTGCTGGGGCATCCGCTGAAGGAAGGGAGCGTGCTCCAATGACGGGAAAAGGGGAGCGCGTGCCAGCGACGGGGAGAGAGGCGGCGCTGTGCGCTCTGCTGGAATGGGAACGGCGGAGGGTGTGGGCCGAGGACGCGCTGAAAAAGCAGCTGGAGCGGGCGGCCCTGGAGCGCCGGGAGGCCGCCCTGGCGACCCGGCTGGTTTTCTCCGTTTTGCAGAACAAGAACCTGCTCAACTGGTATATTAACAACTTTACAAGGAGAAAATTGGATATTGAAGTGCGGGTGATCCTCCAGCTTGGAGCCTGTCAGATTCTCCTGTTTGAGCGCATCCCGGACAGCGCCGTGGTCAACGAGTCGGTCAAGCTGGCCCGGCAGTACTGCGAAAATCCGGGGGTGCCGGGCTTCGTCAACGCGATTTTGCGCAATGTATCCAGGGAAAAGGACACCATGGCGCTCCCGGTGGATCTGGCCACCCGGTACAGCCACCCCCAGTGGTTGGTGAACGAGCTGACGAAGCGCCGGAGCCCGCAAGCGATTCAGGCGGTTTTGGAGTGGAACAACAGCCCCGCTCCTACCACGGCCCAGGTCAACATCCTGCGTACTTCTGCCGAGCAGCTGCGGAAGGAACTGGAGACCGGCGGGGTACTGGCGGAGCCCCACCCCTGGTTGCCGGACTGCCTGGAGCTGCGGCGCACGGGGGACATGAGGCGACTGCCCTGTTTTCAGCAGGGCAGCTTTTACATCCAGGACGCCGCCGCCCATCTGGCCGTGCTGGCGATGAAATTGCAGCCGGGGATGCGGGTGCTGGATCTGTGCGCCGCGCCGGGGGGCAAATCCTTTGCTGCCGCCGTCGCCATGAAGGACAGGGGGGAAATTTTCTCCTGTGACGTATCTCCAGAGCGGGTGGCATTGATTGAGGAGGGGGCCAGACGGCTGGGTTTCAGATCCATCCATACTCAGACGCAAGATGCCTTACAGCGGAGGGAAAACTGGCGAGAAGGCTTTGACGCGGTCATTGCCGACGTCCCCTGTTCCGGTTTGGGTATCATCCGAAAAAAACCGGACATTCGTTACCGGCCGCCCGACCTGCTGGTCCCCCTGCCAAAGACCCAGAGCGCCATCTTGGAAAACGCGGCCTACTACGTCCGCCCCGGCGGCATACTGCTCTACGCCACCTGCACCCTGCTCCGGCGGGAAAACGAGGGGGTGACGGAGATTTTTTTGAAAAATCACCCGGAGTTTTCCCTGGAGGAGTTCCATGTGCCCGATCCGGTGGGCAAGGCGTGGAAAGGCCAGATTACCCTGTGGCCCGACCGCTACGGCACCGACGGTTTTTTTATCGCCAAAATGAGGAAAGCTGAATGATAGACATCAAATCCATGGATTTAGAGGAGCTGTCCCGGATGCTGGAGGAGTGGGGAGAGCCGGCCTTCCGCGCCGGCCAGGTGTTCTCCTGGCTGCACCGGGGGGCGGTTTCCTTTGAGCAGATGAGCAATTTGCCCAGGCCCCTGCGCCTGCGGCTGGTTCAGGAGTGCGCCCTGGCGGCACCCCAGGCGGCCCGGCGGCAGGTGTCAGAGCGGGACGGGACGAGGAAATACCTGTGGCGGCTGGCCGACGGCAACTGCGTAGAGACAGTGTTGATGCGCTACCGCCACGGGAATACCGTTTGCATTTCCAGCCAGGTGGGGTGCCGCATGGGGTGCGCCTTCTGCGCCTCCACCCTGGGGGGCCGGGTCAGGAATCTGACCGCCGGAGAGATGCTGGATCAGGTGCTGTTTACCCAGCTGGACAGCGGCCTGCCCGTGTCCAACGTCGTGTTGATGGGCATCGGGGAGCCGCTGGACAATTTCGACGCCGTCCTGCGCTTTTTGCGGCTGGTCAACCATCCCATGGGGATGCACATCGGGATGCGCCATATCTCCCTCTCCACCTGCGGTCTGGTCGAAGGAATTGACAAACTGGCCGCTTATGGGTTACAATTAACACTAAGCGTTTCGCTCCACGCCCCGGACGACGCCACCCGCAGCCGCCTGATGCCGGTAAACCGGCAGGTTGGGGTGGCCTCGCTGATGGCGGCCTGCCGCCGCTATTTTGAGAAAACAGGCCGCCGGATTTCCTTTGAGTACGCCATGATCGACGGGGTGAACGACACCGACGGCCAGGCCGACCAACTGGCCCGGCTGCTGCGGGAGACGCCGGGCCACGTCAATCTGATTCCCCTGAACCATGTGAAGGAGAGCCCATGGCGGCCCAGCCGCCGGACAGCCCGGTTTCAAAAACGGCTGGAGAGTTGCGGCGTCACCGTGACGGTGCGCCGCCGCCTGGGCGGGGACATCGATGCCTCCTGCGGCCAGCTGCGCCGCAGGGCGCTGGCGGAACAGGACGCTTCCGAAGGGAATGATGCAAAATGAACCTGTGGGCGATTACCGACGTCGGCCTGGCCCGCTCGCAAAACCAGGACGCCTACTGCGCCCAGCTGCTGTCCCAGGAGCGGGCCCTGCTGGCCGTGTGCGACGGGATGGGCGGAGCCAGGGCTGGCAACGTGGCCAGCCGCCTGGCCATCGACGCCTTCAGCGCCGCTGTGATGGAGGCCTTGGCCGCCTCCGACGAGCCGGAGGCTCTGCGTCGGGGGCTTTTGGACGCGGCGGACGCCGCCAACGCCGCCGTGTGCCGCCGGGCCGCTCAGGATCCGGACTGCGCCGGGATGGGCACCACTCTGGTGGCCGCTCTGGTGGACGCTCCCGACTGCTACGTCCTCAACGTGGGGGACAGCCGGGCCTATCGCGTTTCCAACGAGGGGATCCGCCAGATCACCCGGGACCACTCCCTGGTGGGGGATCTGGTGGCCAGGGGGGAGATCACGGCGGAGCAGGCCAGAACCCACCCCCAGAAAAACCTGATTACCCGGGCGCTGGGCGCGGAGAAGCGCACCCAGGCCGATTTGTTTTGTGAAACCTGTGAGCCGGGGGAATTTATCCTGCTGTGCTCCGACGGCCTTTCCAATCTGCTCTCCGACCAGGAGCTGCTCTACGAGGTGCTCCACGGCGGTCCGCCGGAGGACTGCTGCGGCAGACTACTGAATACGGCGCTCTCCCGGGGCGCGCCCGACAACGTGACGGCGGTTTTGCTCCAGATGTGAGCAGGAAGGAGGAAATTTCTATGGATCAATACATAGGAAAAATACTCGATGATCGATATGAGATTTTAGAGTGTATTGGCTCCGGCGGTATGGCGGTGGTCTACAAAACCCTCGACCATCGGCTCAATCGCCTGGTAGCCGTTAAAATTTTGAAGCCTGAACTGGCGCGGAACGCTGAGTTCCGCCGCCGCTTTCAGGACGAGTCTCAGGCGGTGGCCATGCTCTCCCACCCCAATATTGTGGCGGTGTACGACGTGTCCCACACCGATGAGCTGGACTACATCGTCATGGAGCTCATCGACGGGATTACCCTGAAGCAGTATATGCAGAAAAAGGGGATGCCCCTGAACTGGCGGGAGGCCCTGCACTTTATCACTCAGATTGTCAAGGGCCTGTCCCACGCCCACAGCCGGGGCATCATCCACCGGGACATCAAGCCCCACAATATCATGGTTCTGCGGGACGGCAGCGTGAAGGTGGCCGACTTCGGCATCGCTCGCCTGGTTTCGGCCAATCAGTCCACCCTGACCCAGGAGACCCTGGGCTCGGTTCACTATATCTCCCCGGAGCAGGCCAGAGGCAGCCACATCGACTGCCGCACCGACATCTATTCCGCCGGTGTGGTGCTCTATGAGATGACGGCCGGCCGCCTGCCCTACGAGGGGGACACCCCGGTTTCCGTGGCCATCCAGCACATCAATTCCATTCCCCTGCCCACCCGGGACATCAACCCCGACATCCCGGAGGCCCTGGAGGCCATCACCATGAAGGCCATGGCCTCCAACGTGGAAAAACGTTACCCCACCGCCGACGCCATGCTGGCGGATTTGGAGGAATTCAGGAAGAACCCCAATATCGACTTCGAGTACACCGAGGAGGATCTGTTCCAGTCCGCCCAGGAGGACGAGCCGACCATTATCCGCAACGGGGAGAGCGACTCCATCCGCCGGGAGGAGAGCCGCCAGGAGGCACAGGAGAGCCGCAACAGGGGGAAGAAAAAAGAGAAGAAGAATCCCTGGCCCATCATTTTGGCAATTTTAGCCATTCTGATCTTTGTGGGCGGCATCACCTATTTCCTGTACAGTTCCCTCTTCGGCCCGGGAGGTCTTCTGTCCAGTTCCGGCCAGGAGGTGACGGTGCCCAACCTGGTGGGCATGACCATCGAGGAGGTCAACGAGGCCATCGCCAGCGGCGAGATTGACAGCGTGTTCACCATCCAGGAGGGGGACACGGTGGACAGCGACTCCCCCGCCGGCCAGATCGTCTACCAGGACCCGGAATTTAACGACACCCTGAAGGTTCAGGACGGGGAGAGCGTCACCATCACCGTGGACATCTCCGCCGGCCCCACCGAGCTGACCATGCCCAACGTGGTGGGGCAGGACTACCGGGTGGCCCAGGAGACCCTGACGGACACCGGCATCTATAACCTGACGGTCACATTGGATATGGAGTACAGCGACAGCGTGGACGCCAACCTGGTCATCAGCACCGACCCGGCGGCGGGGGAGGCGCTGGAGGAGGGCCAGTCGGTCACGCTGACGGTCAGCCTGGGGGCCGAGTCCACCACCATCACCGTCATCGACTTTTTGAACATGGACATCGATGCGGCCCGCACCGCCGCCAGCGCCCTGGGCCTGTTTGTGGATGACATCCAGGAAAAGGTGGACGACAGCGAAAAGGGAACCGTCATCTACCAGAGCATCAGCCCCGGCGCGGAGGTGGAGGAGGGAACCGGCATCACCTTCTATATTAGCAGCGGCCCCACTGAGGACGATGAGGACGACGAGGATGACGGCGACACCGCCGTCAGCACCACCAAGAGCGTCACGGTGGATCTGAGTGCCTACACCGAGCCGGTTCACATTGTCATCACCGTGGGCGGCACCTCCCAGGTGGACGCCTCGGTGGATCCCTCCATCGGGACCTATACCGCCTCGGTCACGGGGACCGGGACGCAGATTATCTGCGTCTATGTAGACGACGTGGTTGTACAGAATTACGAGCAGGACTTCAGCGAATGACCGAAACCGGAACCGGACGAATTGTGAAATCCCTCTCCGGGTTCTACTATGTGGACACCGGGACGGGGGAGCCGGTGACCTGCCGGGGCCGGGGCAAACTGCGCCATCAGCAGCAGTCCCCCCTGGTGGGGGACTGGGTGCGCTTCACCCCGGCAGGGACGGGGGAGGGCACGGTGGAGGAAATTCTGCCCCGGAAGAACAGCTTCTCCCGCCCCGCCGTGGCCAACGTGGATCAGCTGGTGCTGATTGTCTCCGATGCCCTGCCCGTCACCGACCCTTTCCTCATCGACCGCATGACGGCCCTGGCCGAAGCCCAGGACTGCGGGTGCGTGGTCTGCATCAATAAATGCGACCTTGTGCGCTCGGAACGCCTGCGCTCCATCTATGCCCCCGCCGGTTTTCCCACCCTCCAGGTCAGCGCCGCCACAAGGGAGGGGCTGGAGGAACTGAAAGCGCAGATTGCCGACAAGGTATCCGTCTTTACAGGCAACTCCGGCGTGGGGAAATCCAGCCTGCTCAACGCACTGAAGCCGGGCTTTTCCCTGCCGGTGGGCCAGGTCAGCCAGCGCCTGGGCCGGGGGCGGCACACCACCCGCCATGTGGAGCTCTATCCCCTGGGCGGCGGCGCACTGGCGGCCGACACGCCGGGCTTTTCCTCCTTTGAGGACGGCCCGAACCTGCCCAAAGAACGGCTGGCCGAGGTGTTCCGGGAGTTTCGCCCCTACCTGGGGGAGTGCCGCTTTGTCGGCTGCGCCCATGTGAAGGAGCGGGGCTGCGCCGTGCTCCGGGCCGTGAAGGAGGGGAAAATCTCCGAAAGCCGTCACGCCAGCTACTGCCGCCTCTACGAGCAGGCCGGGGCGCGCAGGGAGTGGGAACAGAAAAATAAATAAGACACTGTGACGGCCCGGCGGGAACGTCCGCCTGGGCGCACCTTTCGCCTCCCTGCGCATATACTGGTATAGCAGACCGGTATCTGCGGAAGGAGGCGTTTTTTTATGAAAATTGTCGTTCTCAGGCCCCCCAGGGCCCTGCGGGGCATTTTAATGTCCATATTCAAACTGAAATGACATAGCCTGGCCCAGCCCGGCATATAGTGCTTTTAGAACCGGATGAAATCACACGTCCGCCACAAGCAAAGGAGAGAAGCACTATGGAGCTGGAGTTGAATCGCACCCATGTCAGCGGCTATGACGCAGTCCTGGACGCCACGGTGTTCCAGGAGGAAACCCTGGAAACCATCGTCCCGGATGCCAACCCGGACATTCAGCGCCTCGTCGATGTTCAGGGAAAGGCCCTGCTCAAAAGCAAAACCGCGTCGGAGGGCCGGGCCGCGCTGACAGGCTCAGCGCGGCTGAGCGTCCTTTACGAGCCGGAGGGCGGGGCCGGCCCCCCCCCGCGGGGGGGCAGCCTCCCCGGCACCATCATGGGGGAGGGAAAGAATCTGAAGCCGGGCGGCCCGCGGTGCGCCCTGGTTCGGGTGGCAGGCGCGGACGCCCGGATGATGAACCCCCGGAAAATCGTCGTCCGCGTGGAGCTGGCCGCCCAGGTCAGGGGCTACGCCGCCTCCGGCGTCACCTTATGCACCGGGGCGCAGGCCGACGGGCTGGAGGTGGAGCAGCTGAAGCAGGCCCACACCCCCTGCTGTACGGCGGCGGTACAGGAAAAGCAGATTACCCTGGAGGACGAACTGACCCTGCCCGCGGGCCGCCCTGCGGCGGAGGAGCTGCTCCACGGCAGGGCGGAACTGCTGTGTCAGGAGACGAGAATCATCGGCAGCAAGCTGATTGTCAAAGGGGAGGCCGCCCTGCGCCTGCTCTACCGCCCGGCGGGCGGCGGCGTGGACTGCGCCGAGTTCACCCTGCCCTTTTCCGCCGTGGCGGAGCTGAGCGGCGCGGGGGAGGAGGGCCGATGCGAGAGCCAGGCGGCCCTGACGGGCATGGAATACGTCCTGGGGGCGGACGGCCGCACCGTGTCGATGTCCCTGTCCATGCTGGCCCAGACGGTGGTGCAGGAGGAGCGCCGGGTGGAACTGCTCTCGGATTTGTACAGCGTGGACGCCCAGGTACAGGCGGAACGGACGCCCTATATTTATCAGACTCTGTGCCAGGAGGACACAGGCCGTCAGGCGGTGCAGCAGGTCATAGAAAGCGGCCTGCAAATCCAGTCGGTGGCCGATGCCTACTGCCTGGTGGGCGCCCTGCGCCAGAGCAGGGAGGGGCAGCAAGTTCGCCTGGCTGCGGAATTGTCGGTCACCGCCCTGTGTGTCACCGAGGACGGGGACTGCACCGCCGTCAGCCGCCGCATGGAGGCATCATGTGTGCTGGACGTTCCCCCGGACTGCTCCTGCCGGTGCTCCTGCCGGTGCGGCAACGTGGTCGCCACCCCTACGGCCAGCGGCGTGGAGGTGCGGTTCTCCGTGGACTTCCCATTCCAGAGTATGCGCCAGTCCCAGGCGATGGTGGTGCGGGACGTGGGCGTGGAGCCGCTGGAGCCATCCCAGGAGCGTCCCTCCATCGTCCTGCGGGCGGTGGGGGCACAGGAGAGCCTGTGGGACGTGGCCAAACAGTTTGGCGCGGCCATCGGGGACATCCGGCAGGCCAATGAGCTGGGGGAGGAGCAGCCCTGGGAGGGTCAGATGCTGCTGATTCCCCGGAAGCGGTAAACAGGGAGGAAACAGCGATGGACGAGAGCAGGATTTATGAAAGCATTGCCCAGCGGACCCAGGGGGACATCTACATCGGCGTGGTCGGCCCGGTGCGCACGGGCAAGTCCACCTTTATCAAGCGGTTTATGGAGAGCTTGGTCATTCCTAATATTGACAATATCTATCGCAAGGAACGGGCCAGGGACGAACTGCCCCAGAGCGGCTCCGGCCGCACGGTGATGACGGCGGAGCCCAAATTTGTGCCGGAGGAGGCGGTACAGATTACCATTGACGGGGGCGCGGCCCTGTCGGTGCGCCTGATCGACTGCGTGGGCTACCTGGTGCCCGGCGCGGTGGGGGTCACGGAGGATGGCCTGCCCCGGATGGTGACCACCCCCTGGTTTGAGCAGGAAATCCCCATGACCGAGGCGGCGGAAATTGGCACCCGGAAGGTCATCGCCGAGCACTGCACCATCGGCGTCGTAGTCACCACCGACGGCACCATCACGGACATCCCCAGGGAGAACTACCTGGAGGCGGAGGAGCGGGTTATCTCGGAGTTGAAAGAACTGGGAAAGCCTTTCCTGGTGCTGCTCAACTCGGCCTCGCCGGGGAGCGAGGCGGCCCGGAGTCTGCGGGAGGAAATCGCCAAAAAGTATCAGGTCACCTGCATCTGCGCCGACTGCCTGGAGCTGGACTCCGGGGCGGTGGAGGACATCATCCGGGGCGTGCTCTATGAATTTCCGGTGCAGCAGGTGGACGTATTCCTGCCCGCCTGGGTGGACGCCCTGCCCTTTGAGCACCCGATTAAAAGCCGGCTGTACGCCGCCGTCCGCGCCGGGGCCCAGGGGCTGCGCCGGGTCAGGGACGTGCGGAACTGCGTGGCGGCCATGGGGGAGGACGAGTCCGTCAGCCGCGCCCAGGTGACGGCCCTGGATTTGGGCGCGGGCCTGGCCAGGGCCGAGCTGGAACTGCCGAGGGGGCTGTTCTATGAAACCCTGTCCCAGCAGTCGGGCTTCCAGGTGCGGGACGACGGGGATTTAATGAAGCTGCTCTCAGAATTGGCCCGGATGAAAAGCCGGTACGACAAGGTGGCCCAGGCCCTGGAGCAGGTGGGAGAGAGCGGCTATGGCATCGTCATGCCCAACGTGGACGAGATGACACTGGAGGAGCCGGAAATCGTCCGCCAGGGCGGCCGCTACGGGGTGCGCCTGAAAGCCTCCGCCCCCTCCATTCACATGATCCGCGCCGACATCCAGACCGAGGTTTCCCCCATCATGGGCACGGAAAAGCAGTCGGAGGAGATGGTCAACTATCTGCTCCGGGAATTTGAGGGTGACCCCTCAAAGATATGGCAGTCCAACATTTTCGGCAAGTCCTTCTACGAGGTGGTGGGGGAGGATCTGAACGCCAAGCTGAAACGGATGCCGGAAGACGCCCGGAACAAGCTGCGGGAAACCCTCCAGCGCATCATCAACGAGGGCTCCGGCGGCCTGATCTGCATCATCCTATAGTCTTCGCACTGCCCTGGCCTGTCCCGCAAAGAAACGCGGATAGAAGCAAGTCGAAAGGCGTAGCCAATTACAGGCCGCGCCTTTCTTCTTTTCGCTCTTGCCGCTCTGTGCCTGAACGTGCTTGCCGCCGCGCGGCGCGAGCGTAAGCCTCGGCGGGGCGTGCGAAAATCTCTTTTCCTATTTCATCGTTTCCCTCTTGTTTTTTTCGCGTTTT
>JAJPXI010000027.1 GCA_021205585.1 Oscillospiraceae bacterium | reverse complement strand
CCCCTGCATTTGCGCGAAAGAGGAATTGGCCATTCACACAGCGCTTCAACGCCTTGTTCTGACGGAAATTTGACTTGCAATCCACTCTTGCCGCTTTGTGCGGTGTTGCCTAAATTTATCCATCATCCATCCGCACGGGGCAGGTTCCGCTTTCCGGTGATTGCTTCGACTGTGATTTTGGCGGCCTGAACCGCTTCCAGGCCCCGGCAGCGATCCAGGGGGTAGTCGTTGTACCCGTACTTTTGGTTCAGCAGCCGGAGGCCCTTGAGGATTTCCTCCGGCTCCTCCAGAAGCTCGCAGGTGCCAAAGCCGATGACGCTTTCATACCGGGCGGTGATTCCGTGGGAGATGGGTTCCGTTTTGATGAAAATGTCGCCCTCCACGCAGACATGGGAGTTGGCCCGGAGCAGCTCCAGCTTCAGCCCCCGCCTGGCGCAGTGGAAATAGAGCACCGGCAGTTCCCCCACGACCTCCATGCCGAAGCAGACCGGCACCACATAGGGGTAAGGCTCCCCCTGAAAGCCCAGGCGAATGACGGGGCAGCGGGAGAGGATGTCCAGGATTTCCTCCCGGCTGGTGACCTCCCGTTCCGTTCTGTTCATGGCGTTCCCTCCGTCAGTTTTGTTCCCTGCCTCCGGTTTTCATGGACACGAAGTTGTCCACCATGGCCAGGGCGTTGTCCAGCATCAGCAAATCCTTGCCGCCGCCCATGGCGGAGTCCGGCCGGCCGCCGCCGGAGCCGCCGGCGATGGCGCAGACCTGCTTGATGATGTCCCCGGCCTTGACCCCCCTGGCCACAGCCTCCTTGCCGCACACGGCCTGGAAAGTGATTTTATCCCCTTTGGTGGAGGCCAGAACCGCCGCCACCATCGAATCCTTGTCCCGGAGCAGGTCGCCCAGCTGGCGCAGCTTGGGCACGTCGGCGTTGGGGACGGTGGCGGTCAGCACATGCAGGCCGTTCACATTGTGGGCCGAGAACAGGAACCGCTCGGCCTCGCTGAGGGCCTCCCGCTGGGCATAGGCGTCCAGCTGTTGCCGGAGAGCACGCAAATCCTCCAGGTTGCTCTGAAGCCGCTGCACCAGCTCGTTGGGCTTTGTCTTCATGGTTTCGGCAGCCCGGAGCAGCATTTTGCGGGTTTTGTTCATGCTCTCCAAGCACCGGCGGCCCACAACGGCCTCGATCCGGCGCACGCCGGAGGCCACAGAAAATTCCCCTGTGATGTGGAAAGGGCCGACCATAGCTGTGTTAGGCAGGTGGGTGCCGCCGCAGAACTCCACCGAGTAGCCGCCCATGTCTACTACCCGCACCACGTCGCCGTATTTTTCACCGAACAGGGCGGTGGCGCCCCGCTGCCGGGCCTGCTCGATGGGCAGCTCCTCCGTTTGAACGGGGTAGCCTGTCAAAATGGCCTGGTTGACGGCGTCTTCCACCTGAATCAGCTCCTCCGGGGTCATAGCGGAGAAGTGGGTGAAGTCGAAATGCAGGAAATCGCTGTCCACAAGACTGCCGGCCTGGTGGACATGGTCGCCCAGAGTTTGCTGGAGCGCCTTTTGCAGAAGATGGGTGGCGGTGTGGGCCCGAGCGATGGACAGGCGGCGCTCGGTGTCGATGGCTGCGCGAACCGTGTCCCCCAGTTTCAGGGTGCCCTCGGTCAGCTTGCCGTAGTGCATATATTTTCCGCCCTTGTTCTTCTTGGTGTCGGTGACGGTGAAGGACGTCCCCGGCGCGCAGAGCAGGCCGCGGTCCCCCACCTGGCCGCCCATCTCCGCGTAGAAAGGCGTCCTGTCCAGCACCACGATGGCCTCCACCCCCGGCATGACCGCCTCGGCCAGCTCGTTTTCCACCACCAGGGCGACCACCTTGGCGTCGGCCAGCTCTGTCTGGGTGTAGCCCACAAACCGGGTTTCCGGCACCTCCTTGCCGAATTCCACGCCGGCCCAGCCCAGATCCCCCAGGGCCTCTCTGGCCTTCCTGGCCCGGATCCGCTGGGCCTCCATCTGGCGCTGAAATTCCTCCAAATCCACCTCCATGCCCTGCTCCTGTACCATCTCGACGGTCAGGTCGATGGGGAAGCCGTAGGTGTCGTAGAGCTTAAAGGCGTCGCCGCCGGAGAAGGTGGCCTCCCCCTTGGCCTGGTGCTCCGCAAGCAGGTCGTTGAAGATTTTCAGCCCGCCGTCGATGGTCTTGGCGAAGTTTTCCTCCTCCACCCGGATAATCTTTGTAATATAGGACTGCCGCTCCCGCAGCTCCGGGTAGTGGCCCTCGTTCTCCTGAATCACGGTGTCGCACACCTGGTACAGAAAAGGCTCGTTCACCCCCAGCAGCTTGCCGTGGCGGGCGGCCCGGCGGAGCAGGCGGCGCAGGACGTAGCCCCGCCCCTCGTTGGAGGGCAGCACCCCGTCGCAAATCATAAAGGTGGCCGAGCGGATGTGGTCGGTGATGACCCGCAGGGAGACGTCGGTCTGTTTGCTCTCCCCGTAGTGGGCTTTGGTGATTTCAGACACCTTGTTGGTGATGTTCATCACGGTGTCCACATCGAACAGGGAGGGCACGTTCTGACACACGCAGGCCAGCCGCTCCAGACCCATGCCGGTGTCGATGTTTTTCTGCACCAGGTCCGTGTAGTGATTTTCCCCGTCGTTATTAAACTGGGAGAACACATTGTTCCACACTTCAATATAACGATCGCAGTCGCAGCCCACGGTGCAGCCGGGTTTGCCGCAGCCCCACTCCTCGCCCCGGTCGTAGTAAATCTCCGAGCAGGGGCCGCAGGGGCCGGAGCCGTGCTCCCAGAAGTTATCCTCCTTGCCGAAGCGGAAAATGCGCTCCTCCGGGATGCCGATTTCGTCCCGCCAGATGGCGGCGGCCTCGTCGTCCTCCAGGTAGACGGAGGGGTAGAGCCGGTCGGGATCCAGGCCCACCCATTGGGGGGAGGTCAAAAACTCCCAGGACCAGGCGATGGCCTCATGCTTGAAATAGTCCCCAAAGGAGAAGTTGCCCAGCATTTCAAAATAGGTGCCGTGGCGGGCGGTTTTCCCGATGTTCTCAATGTCGCCGGTGCGGATGCACTTCTGGCAGGTGCAGACCCGCTTGGAGGGCGGCTCCTGCTCACCGGTGAACCAGGGCTTCATGGGGGCCATGCCGGAGTTGATCAGCAGCAGGGAGGCGTCGTGCTGGGGAATCAGGGAAAAGCTGGGCAGGCGCAGATGGCCCTTGGATTCAAAAAAGGAGAGGAACATCTCCCTCAGCTCGTTCAAACCAAATTTTTTCGGTTCCATGTCGGTTTACCTCCAGGTTATTCAAATTGTGAATTTAAGTCATACGGAGTGGTCTGGTAGACGTAATAGTTCAGCCAGTTGGTGTACAGCAGCTGGCCGGCGGAGCGCCAGCGGACGATTGGGGGCTTGCCAGGGTCGTCGTCGGGGAAATAATTGGCGGGCAGGGCGATGTTCCGGCCCTTTTCCCTGTCCCGGAAATACTCCTTTGCCAGAGTGTCCGGGTCATATTCCAAATGGCCCATGACAAAAAAGTTCCGGGAGTCCACGCTTTTCACGGCGAACACTCCCGCCTCGTCCCCCGCCGCCATCATCTCCAGCTCCGGCACCCGGCGGATGTCTTCCTCCCACACGCAGGTGTACCGGGAGTTGGGGGCGTAGAACAAATCGTCAAAGCCCCGGAACAGGGGGGAGCTGGGCTTCAAAACCCGGTGCTCGTAGATGCCGAACAGCTTTTGGGGGAGGGTCCGCTTGGGGACGCCGTAGTGGTAGTACAGCCCGGCCTGGGCGCCCCAGCAGATGTGCAGGGTGGAGTGGACGTGGGTTTTTGTCCACTCCATAATCTGGCACAACTCCTGCCAGTAGTCCACCTGGCCAAACTCCAGGTTTTCCACCGGCGCGCCGGTGATAATCATGCCGTCGTACCGCTTCTCCCGAATCTGGGCGAAGGTGGTGTAAAAGGACTCCAGGTGGCTGGCGTCGGTATAGTGGCCCACATAGCTGGCGGTTTGCAGCAGCTCCACCTGAATTTGCAGGGGCGTGTTGGACAGCTTGCGCAGAAGCTGGGTCTCCGTGACGATTTTGGTGGGCATCAGGTTGAGGATCAGCAGATTCAGTGGGCGGATGTCCTGGTGCATGGCCCGGTGCTCCGTCATCACAAAGATGTTTTCGCTCTCCAGCACGGCCCTGGCCGGCAGCGAATCGGGTATTTTAATGGGCATTCTCTGCCTCCTTTTTCCGCGCTTCTTTCATATTAAAAATATGGATTGAGGAAAACCCCGCCGGACGTCCTGCCGGCGGGCCGCAAAGCAACAATATATAGAATAGCACAGTTTTCCTCAAACTGCAACAGCGCATTTCAAAAAAACGAAAAATTTTGTACATTTGTCAATGATGTGGGGCCGGAGGGGAGAGGGTAAAACTGGTGAGTTCCGCATGCTTTTTTGGAATGGCAGTTTTTTCTAGGTCAATTTTCAGAGTAAACGCAACAGAATCAGACAAAATGCAACAGGTTGCG
>JAJPXI010000105.1 GCA_021205585.1 Oscillospiraceae bacterium | reverse complement strand
GCGTAAGCCGGACAACTATGTTGGCCGGGTGTCGGTCAGGTAGAACAAAACTACGCTACCAGACTGCCACTGGCAGTCTGGTTTAACGCTGCGGTGTCAAACTTTTGCAACGCACTTTCGGCGGAAAAGTTCCGCCAGCCGCCGCAGGCGCATTTAATCAGTACTTCCTTATGGCTTCATTTTTCAAAATTGATTTCCATGCCCTTTGAATAAGCGGCGCTGGCGGAGAACCCCGTCAATCGGTTTCCTCGGAGTACCGCAGCAGTAAATCCTCCAGCGCCTGGTTGTCCACCGGGGTGGGGACGCAGAACAGGCGGTTTTCCGCGATGGCCCTGGCCAGCGCCCGGTATTCGCCGGCCTGGGGGGAGTCGGGGGCGTACTCCAGCACCGTCTTGCGCCGGTTTTCCGCCCGCTGCACCACATTGTCCCTGGGGACGAAGTACAGCAGACGGCTGCCCAGGGCGGCGGCGAACTCCTCCACCAGCTCTCGCTCCCGATCCACCAGGCGGGAGTTGCAGATGAGCCCGCCCAGCTTGGTCTTGCCCGCTGTGGCATACCGCCGGATGCCCTTGCAGATGTTGTTGGCGGCGTACAGGGACATCATTTCCCCGGAGCAGACAATGTAAATTTCCTCCGCCTTGCCCTCCCGGATGGGCATGGCGAAGCCGCCGCAGACCACGTCCCCCAGCACGTCGTAGAGCACATAGTCCAATTCCCCGCTGTAAGCGCCCTTTTCCTCCAGCAGATTGATGGCGGTGACGATGCCCCGCCCGGCGCAGCCCACTCCCGGCTCCGGGCCGCCGGACTCTACTGCCCGGATGCCCCCGAAGCCCTCAAACAGGAAGTCCTCCAGTTCCAGCTCGTCCTCATCCCGCTCCCGCAGGGCGTCCAGCACCGTCCGGTCCGCCAGCCGGCCTAAAATCAGACGGGTGGAGTCGGCCTTGGGGTCGCAGCCCACAATCATCAGTTTGGCCCCGGCATCGGCCAGGGCGGCGGCAACGTTTTGGGTGGTAGTGGATTTTCCAATGCCGCCCTTTCCGTAGATAGCGATCTGTCTCATAATGATAAATCCTCCTTCGGCAGCGTTTTTTCCAGCCACCGGTTCAACTGTCCGCCCACCAGGAGCGGGATACTGCCCTCAAAGCCCACGGCCCCGTGGGACAGGGGCACCCACCGGGGGGCCTGGGGGAAAACGTTCAATTCCGGGTCTCCCAGGGCCAGGACGTGGCCGCCCTCGGCCAGCAGAGACTGTAAAGCACTTTCACTTTTCAAGCGTTGATCTTCCGGGGCGGACAGGGCCTTGTCCATGGTGAAGAAGCTGGCAACCTGTACGCCGGTGACGCCGAAGTCCAGCTCCAGAGTGGCCCGGATGGCGCTGCACGTCAGCTGTTCGCCCAGCAGCAGGATTTTGGGTGGCCCGCCGCCGGGGGTGCTATTTGGCTGTTCTCCCCGCCGGAGAGCGGCGGCCACCTGGGCGCTCCAGCTTGCGCCGAAGGGGGCGGCGGCCACATAGGGGATGCCCAGCTGCCGCTCCATCCACCGGGCGGCTGCCAGGCCGGAGGCGGCCGTGACCAGGTTGACCTGGGCCATGCCGGCCCGCTTCAGGTTTTCCGCTTTTTCCGGGCCGCCCCACTGGGAGACGACGGTGAAGCCCTGCTCCCCGGCCCATTGGCGGATGGCCTGGACGTTGTGCCGGGCGAAGTCGATGGCGTTGCCCCCCAGCAGGTTGATTCCATTTGGAATCTTTTCCTCCGAAGGCCGGACAAGCAGCCTGGCCAGGGCCAGCAGGACGGCGGAGACGCCGCTGTCGTAGTACTTATGCCCGCCCAGATCCACCGCTGCGGCGGGGATGCCGCTCTCGGCGGTGATGGAGGTGGCTGCGTCCTCCAAATCTGTGCCAATCATCAGGGCCACCGGGGCGCTGCCCAACAGGACGAAGGCCGGGTCGTACCGGCCCGCGTTGGCCCGGAACGCCTCTAACAGCTTGCCTTTTGTGCCGCCGACGACGTCCTCCATGCGGAGGTTGGCGCTGACCAGACGGGAGCCGCCGTACTCGGCCTCCGGGTCGGCCCGGCTGACCATGCCCTTGTAGGGGGAGCAGTCCTCTAAAATCCCCATGCCGTCGGTGACGTCGATGACCTCCTGAAAGCCGAAGGTGTCCGCCAGGAAGGGGGCCAGGTATTGATATAGATTTTTCACAGGCGTTCACCTCCTGCCGCCGCTGCCAGGCGGTTCAGCGCGTTCAGGCTGGCGGCGAAGCCCAGGGGTTGGGGGGAGCCGCCGGGCCGCCCCCGGCGTCCCCCGGCCTGTCCATGCTCTTCGTGGCCGCCCCGGCGGCCCACAGCGCCGCCGCCGTGTCCCTGTCCATACCCGCCGCTATGTCCGCCGCACACTTCGCCGTGTCCGCCGCCGCGCTCTCCTGGGCCGGTGTTCTGGATGGGCAGGGAGGGGGCGTTCTCCCGGAACCACTGGGCCTGCTGCCGGGTCAGCCCCTGCCGGAAGGCGGTGGTCAGGCCGGCAACCTGGAAGCCCTCCCGGAGCAGCCAGCGGGCCAGTTCCGCGTCGCCGTCGATGAAAATGGGCCGGCGGCCCACCAGCTCCTTCACCTGGGCCAGCCGCCGCTCCACCGGCTCCCGCCAGGAGGACACGTCCGGCTGGGCGCCCAGCAGCCGTCCTAATTTTTGAAAATCCGCCTCCAGTTCGTCCGGGCAGTACACGCCGCCCAGGCAGACATAGGGAATCCCCAGCCGCCGCTCCAGCGCCTCCCCGATTCCCCTGTGGGCGGGGGAGAGCAGCAGGTTGACCTTGGCCTGGGCCAGGCGCTTGTAGTCCCCCCAGCTTTCACACCCGGCCAGCCGCAGCAGCCGGGGCGCGCCGCACCGGGAGAGGAAGGCGGAAACCTGGCTGTCCTCCTCCGGGATCCGCTCCCCAATCAAATGTACCGCCGGTTCCCCGCCGGTCTGGGCGGGGGACAAAAACTCGTAGAGCAGGCCGTCCACGCCGCTGGCGTCCGGCCCGGCCTCGTCCATGCCGCACAGGCGGCAGCCGTCGTGTACCCGCACGGGGACGCCGGCCTGCGCGGACAGCTCCTGCTCCAGCAGCCGGTAGTCGGTGGACAGCAGGGCGGTCTGGCAGCCGGTCAGCAGGGCCACGCCGGCGGCCCCGCGCGAGCGGACGATTTCTTCCACCGCCTGGGCGATTTTGTTCAGATAGTCGCCGGTGACAACGTCCACCTCGCTGAGCAGCAGGAAGGACAGCCGCCCCCGGCGCTGCATGGACACCAGCTCGGCGCTTTTGTGCCGGGCGCAGGCCAGGGCGGAAAACTGGATGATTTGCAGGCCGGGGACCTGCAGCAGCTTTGTAAAAACTTCTCCCCGTCCCCCCGGCGCGGCGGAGAGGCGGATGGGAGCGGAACGGTCGTTCAAGGGCGGATTCCTCCTGATTCTTTGGGAGCCAAAATGATTAGGCACCTAATTATTTTCTAAAAGTATATCGGAGTTTCGGCGAAATGTCAAGTTGAAAATCTCAAAAGGAAATAGTATGATATAATATGGAGTAATGAAAAAGCCCTCTGGAGGGGCGGGGGAGGAGTTCCATGCGTATTATGGCGCTGGATTACGGCGACGCACGCACTGGCGCGGCGATTTCCGACGCCGCCGGGACGCTGACGGGGTTTACTGCGGTGATTCGCACCCGCGACATGGCCCAGGCCGCCCGTCAGGCCGCCCGGCTGGCCGAAGAGCACGGGGCGGAGCGGCTGGTGCTGGGGTTTCCCCGGAACATGGACGGCACCGAGGGCCTGCGGGCCGGGAAGTACCGGGAGTTTGCCGCCCTGCTGGAGCGGGAGAGCGGCCTGGAGGTGGCGCTGTGGGACGAGCGGCGTACCACCGTGGAGGCCCACGCCATCCTCCGGGCCAACGGGAGGCGAACCAGAGCCCACCGGGAAAACGTGGACGCGGTGGCCGCCACGCTGATTCTGGAGGGGTATCTTCAGTTTTTGAAAAACCAGCCGCAGGGACAAACGTGAAACGGCGGCGCGATTGTGCGGATATTTCCACAATCGCGCCGCTCATTTGTCCTCCCGCCGGAACAGCTCCCGCAGGCCGATATACAGCAAAAACAGACCGAACAGCCGCCGCAGCAGGGCCACGTCCAACGCGGTGGCGGCCCAGGCGGAGGCGGCGGAGCAGGCCAGGCCGGAGAGGATGGCGGGCAGGAGGGAGGGCTTGTCCAGATAGCCGTTTTTGGCGTGGGAGGGCAGGGCCATGGCGGCGGCGGGCAGGAAGTAGAGCAGGTTGACCCCCTGGGCCTCGGTCTGCCCCAGCCCGGCCAGGGCGGTCAGGTAGATCAGCAGCAGCGTGCCGCCCCCCACGCCGAAGCCGGAGAGCACCCCAGCGGCCGCCCCGGCCAGGGCGGCCAGCAGCCAGCCGGTCATAACAGCGCCTTCACCCCGCCGTATAAAATGAAAAGGGCGAATACCCGGCGCAGCCAGACCATGTTCACGCCCTTGAATATCCTGCCTCCAATCC
>JAJPXI010000165.1 GCA_021205585.1 Oscillospiraceae bacterium | reverse complement strand
CATGCCCATCGCAAAAAGTGCAGGAATACTGTATGCAACCGTCACCCGGCCAGCATAGCTGTCCGGCCTACGCTACAAATGTGCCCCCGGCACATTTGCTTTACGCTGCGGTTTCAAACTTTTGCAACGCACTTTTGGCGGAAAAGTTCCGCCAGCCGCCGCAGACGCATTTAATCAGTGCTTCCTTATAAAATCAGCTTCATCTTGTCCAAAATCTTAGCGTGGGCGGAGGCACTGGTGGCCACATAGATGCGGGTGGTCTCGATGCGGCTGTGGCCCAGCACATCGGCCAGGTGGGGCAGGTTCTTCTCAACGCTGTAAAACACCCGCGCAAACAGGTGCCGCAGGTTGTGGGGAAACACCTTGGAGGACTCCATCTCCGCCTGCTTGCTCAGCTTCTTCATGGCATGGCAGATGTTGGAGCGGTCTATGGGCCTGCCGCTCCGGGTACGGAAGATGGGGCCGGACATAATGCCGCGCTTCTTCGCGTACTTCAGCAGCTTGCGGCGCAACTCCGGGGACAGCATCACTGGCCGACATTTGCCCTTCATGCGGATGTCGGTCTGTCCCTGTCTGGCCGCCTCCAGGGTGATGAACGCCAGCTCGCTGACCCGGATGCCCGTGGCGCACAGGGTGGTCATCAGCAGATACATCCGCTCGTCCCCCCGCCGCTTGGCCGCCTCGATTAGCCGCTCATACTCCTCCCTGGACAGCTCCCGACTCTCCTCCACAAAGGCCGAACGCTGCACGTTCAAACAGCCGACCCGCAGCTCCTTCAGCCCGGCGAAGTTCAGATAGGCGTTGATGGCCGACAGCTTCCCGTTCACTGTCTGCGGCTTGACCTTGGAGAGCAGGTAGTCCCGGTACTCCAGCAGCAGCTCCTTGTCCAGCGCCGCCCCCTCCAGCCAGGCGGACAGTTCCCGCAGCGCGGCGGTATATTTTTCACCGTAGCCTGCGCGTTTTCCCGCTGCCTCAACTCCCGCGCAAACGCGGCGATGTCCTGATGGGTCACAAATTCCATACCCAGAAACCCCTTTCATTTTTATTTCACCCCCATTGTACACAATATAGCCGCTTTGAACCGTCTTAAGTTCTTTTCGGGAAAGAAAAAATAGCTGGAGCACGGCGAGAGGCCGCCGGTTTCCATTGCAGTCAAATTTCCTTCCCCGTGCATAGGATGGGGTAAAGGAGGACTGCACAATGCCTGTGATCTACCTGTCTCCCTCCACCCAGGAGGGCAATTACTACGTCACCGAGGGGACGGAGGAATACTGGATGAACCGGCTGGCGGACGCCATGGAGCCGTATCTGACCGCCTCGGGCATTCAGTATGTGCGCAACAGTCCCGACATGAGCGCCGCCACCTCCATTGCGGACTCCAACCGGGGGGAGTACGATTTGCACCTGGCGCTCCACTCCAACGCCGCGCCGGAGGGTCAGTACGGCTCCGCCCGTGGAATCATCGTGTTCTACTACCCCGGCTCGGCGGAGGGCAAGCGGGCCGCTGAAATCGTGGCGGACAATTTGAAGGCCATCTACCCCCTGCCCAATCAGGTGACGGCCCAGAGCACCACCAGCATCGGGGAGGTACGCCTGGTGCGGGCCCCCTCAGTGTTTGTGGAGCTGGGCTACCACGACAACCGGGAGGACGCGCTGTGGATTGAAAACAACCTGGACGAGGCGGCCCGGAACCTGGTGCTGTCCCTGACGGAGTATTTCGGACTGCCCTTCCTGGAGCCCCAGGCCCCGGCGCAGGCCGTGGTGAACGTGGGCTGGGGGGCGCTGAACATCCGGGATAGGCCCAGCCTCACCGCCCCCGTCGTTGCCCAGGCTTACGACGGGGCACGGCTGACCGTGCTCAACCAATGGCAGGGCTGGGATCTGGTGTCCTTCAACGGGGCGCTGGGCTGGGCCAGCGCCGACTTTATCACCCTTTTATAGAGGGCGGCCCATGCTCATCCATGTGGTTCGTCCGGGGGACACCCTGTCCTCCGTAGCCCAGGAGTACGGGATTCCCCTGTCCCTGCTGCTCAACCTGAACCAGCCACCCGACCCCGCCCGGCTGGCGGTGGGCCAGACCCTGGTGGTTCGTTTCCCGGAGCAGGTACACACGGTACAGCAGGGGCAGACCCTGCGTTCCATCGCCGGACAGTACGGCGTCAGCGTCCGGCAGCTGTGGAGAAACAACCCGGCCCTGGGGGGCAGAGAACAGATCTACCCCGGCCAAACCCTGGTCATCGCCTACCGGGATGCGCCGGACAGGGGGGCGCTGGTCAACGCCTATGCCTACCCTTTCATCGACGCCGCCCTGCTCCAGGCCACCCTGCCCTTTTTGAGCTTCCTCACGCCCTTTACCTACGGCTTCACCCCCGCCGGGCAGCTGGTGAATCTGGACGACGCCGCCCTGCTCCGGGCCGCCGCCGGGGCCGGGGTAGCTCCCCTGCTCCACCTGTCCACATTGACCGAGCAGGGCTCCTTCTCCAACGAGCTGGCCAGCCTGGCCCTGAACGGCCCGGAGGTGCGGCAAACCTTAATCGACAATCTGGCGGGACTCATACAGGCCAGGGCCTACCGGGGGCTGGACGTGGATTTTGAATACATCTTTGCCCGGGATGCCCTGCCCTACGCCGCCTTTGTCCGCGCCCTGGCCCAAGCCCTCGCCCCCCTGCCTGTGGTGGCCGCCCTGGCCCCCAAAATCTCCGCCGGGCAGCCGGGGCTGCTGTACGAGGGCCACAACTACGCCGCCCTGGGGGCGGCGGCGGACTATGTGCTGCTGATGACCTACGAGTGGGGCTACACCTACGGCCCGCCCATGGCGGTGGCCCCGCTGCCCAACGTCCGGCAGGTGGTGGAGTACGCCCTGACGGAGATTCCGGCGGAAAAGATATGGTTGGGGATTCCCAACTACGGCTACGACTGGCCCCTGCCCTTCGTCCAGGGGGAGAGCCGGGCCGCGTCCATCTCCTGCCAGTACGCCGTGGAACTGGCCCTGCGCTACGGCGCGGAGATCCAGTTTGACGCCTACGCCCAGGCTCCCTGGTTCAACTACCTGGACGAGGGGGGACGGGAGCATCAGGTCTGGTTTGAGGACGCCCGGAGCGTCCAGGCCAAGCTGGCCCTGCTGGAGAGCTACGGCCTGCGGGGGGCGGGCTATTGGAATTTAATGCGTCCCTTCCCCCAGGGCTGGCAGGTGCTGGACGCTATGTATGAGATCGGGGACGCGCCGACATAAAAAAACGCCGGGAGATTGGCCTGTGCCAATCTCCCGGCGGCAGTTTACCGGCTTTTTTTCTGGTTTTTCTCATAGATGCTTTTCAGCCCCTGGAGCATCAGGTTTTCCTCCAGGGCGATGGGATGGCGGCAGAAAGGGATTACCAGATGGGCCATGGCCCCGGTGGCCACCACGCTAACCGGCGGGGCCCCCAGCTCCCCGGCCACCCGGTCGATCAGCCCGTCGATCATGGCGGCGTGGCCGTAAATTGCCCCGGACTGCATACACTGCACCGTGTTGCTGCCCACGACCCTGGTCGGGGCCTCCAGCTCGATGCGGGGCAGCTGGCTGGTGCGGGAGGAGAGGGCATCGGCGCACAGGCGGGGGCCGGCCATAATCGCCCCGCCCAAAAACCGGCCCTGGCCGTCCAGAACCGACATGGTGTCGGCGGTGCCCAGGTCAAAGATAATCAGCGGGGCCGGGAATTTCTCCAGGGCGGCCACCGCCCCGGCCACCAGGTCGGCCCCCAGCTGGGCGGGGTCGTCGATTTTGATGTTCAGGCCGGTTTTCAGCCCCGCCCCCACCACCAGGGGGCGCTTTTTAACGACCATCTCCACCGCCCGGCACAGCACATCAGTCAGCTCGGACACCACACAGGACAAAATAGCCCCCTCCACGCCGTGCCGCTCCACCTGGTGCAGCTCAAACAGGTTGCGAAGCACCAGGGCGTACTCGTCCTCGGTTTTCGCCCGATCGGTGCGCACCCGGGCAGTGAAACGCAGGGCCTCCCCCTGCATACACCCGAGCACGATATTGCTGTTCCCTGCGTCGATGGCCAAAATCGTCGCCATTGCCGGTTCCCCCCTGTCCGCTATTTTTTGTTTTGCGCATTGCTGAAAAAATACCCCACCGGACGCCGCAGGCGTCCGGTGGAAGGTGGATTTTCCCGCCTGAACATTTACAGCTTTGGCAAAATCGCCTTCGGTCGCACTGCGCAATGTCCAAAATATCCATGGCCTGCTCTGCGGAAACCTTCCCGTTTTTCATCAGATTCTTCACGGTTCTCACCAATGCTTCCATCCGGCCCTCTTCCTGGCCCTGTCTGCGGCCCTCATCCTTCGCCCGCTGGTTCATCACCTGAATGGCCTGGCACACGTCAAACACCTCCTCCGTTTCGTTTACCGGCAGCTTCGCGTTCAGGCAGGCGTTCAGCACGTCCACCTCGTCTCGTCCCAAGCGGCGAAATTCCTCGTTCGCGTTTAGGGAAGCACTGATTAAATACGTCTGCGGCGGCTGGCGGAACTTTTCCGCCAAAAGTGCGTTGCAAAAGTTTGAA
>JAJPXI010000081.1 GCA_021205585.1 Oscillospiraceae bacterium | reverse complement strand
CGGCGGCGGCTGCGGCGGAGGCCGCGCCGGGGGGTTCAGCGGGGGCGGCGGCTTCAGCGGCGGAGGCCGTTCCGGCGGCGTCGGCGGCGGGGGCGGCGGACGCCGGTGAGCTCCCCCGGATGAGAAAAGGAGGGCGGTTTTCGTGTATAATCGCAAGGAACTGAAAAAAAGCGCCAAGGCGCTGCTGCGCGGCAGCGTGCCCCACTTCATGCTGGTGTCCCTGGTCTATGTGCTGCTGACCACCGGGGTGGGCTATGTGCTGGATATGCTGGACTACACTGGGGGCATTTTCAGCGGGGTGCTGTCCACCTTCGCTAACATCCTGCTGTTTTTGTTCTCCATGGTCATGGCCGTGGGGCTGTGCAATTACGCCCTGCGCCTGTCCCGGAAGGAGCCCACCGGCATGGGCAGCCTGTTTGCGGGCTTCGCCTTCACCGGGCGCTCCTTGGGGGTGGAGCTGCTGGTGATGGTGTTCTCCGTTTTGTGGGGGTTGCTGGTCATGGTGGCCGCGGGGGTTGTGATTGCGATTCTTGGGATCCTTAGCGCGTTCTTCTCCTTTATATGGATTGTGAATGTCCTGTTCGCCGTGCTGATGGGCCTGGTCTACGCGGCGGCCGTGGTGGTTTTGCTGTTTCTGATTCTGCGCTACGGCATGGCCGCCTTCGCCCTGGTGGACGACCCCGGCCTGGGGGCCGGGGAGTGCCTGCGCCGCAGCAAGGCCATGATGCGCAAAAACCTGGGTAAGCTGTTCTGGTTACAGCTGAGCTTCATCGGCTGGATTATTTTGGCCGCCCTGATTGCGGCCATCGTCCAGGGCGTGGGCCTGGCCCTTCTGGGGCCGGAGCAGCTGATGAACCAGGCCGAGGAGATTTTCATGATGAGCGATACCTATGAGATGCTCCTGGCCCTGGAGAGCTTTGCCTACGACCTGCAATATCAGCTGCGCTGGTGGGTGATCTTAGGGGAGATCCTGGCCCTGCCCCTGACTCTGTGGTTGACGGTCTACCAGCAGGCCGCCCTGGCCCAGTTCTACAACTTCGCCTCCGGCTACGACTACCACCGCTATATGCACGATGCCCCGGCGGACTCCCTTGACCCTCCCGGCGGCTACTACCACTCCCCCTCCGACGGGGGCGGGAACCAATAATCTTTACAGGGGGGGCCGCAGCGAAAAAACTGCGGCCCCCCCTGTGTTGATATGGAGGGATACCATGCAGTACATCATGGCCTTAGACCAGGGCACCACCAGTTCCCGGTGCATTCTCTTCGACCGGCGGGGCCGCGTCTGTTCCACCGCCCAAAAACCCCTGCGCCAGAGTTTTCCCCGCCCCGGCTGGGTGGAGCACGACCCGATGGAAATCTGGGCCGCCCAGATGGGGGTGGCCCAGGAGGCCCTGCTGAAAACCGGCGCGGGGCCGGAGAGCGTGGCCGCCATCGGCATCACCAACCAGCGGGAGACTACCATAGTGTGGGACAGGGAAACCGGCAGGCCGGTCTGCCCCGCCATCGTGTGGCAGTGCCGCCGCACAGCACCCCTCTGCCAGCAGCTGCTCAAGGAGGGCTGGGGGGAGAAGGTGCGTAAGCGGTGCGGGCTGGTGCTGGACGCCTACTTTTCCGCCACCAAGCTCCACTGGATTTTAGAAAACGTCCCCGGCGCGCGGGAGAAGGCCCGGCGGGGGGAGCTGCTGTTCGGCACCGTGGACACCTGGCTTATCTGGAACCTGACCGGCGGGGCGGCCCACGTGACCGACTACTCCAACGCCTCCCGCACTATGCTCTTTGATATTCACACGTTAAAGTGGGACGCGGAGCTGCTGGAGCGGCTGGACATCCCCGCCTCCATGCTGCCCCAGGCCGTCCCCTCCAGCCAAATTTACGGATATACAAAGCCCTCCATTTTTGGCCGCCCCATCCCCGTGGCCGGGGCGGCGGGGGACCAGCAGGCCGCCCTGTTCGGCCAGGGCTGCTTCCGGCCCGGCATGGCCAAAAACACCTATGGCACCGGCTGTTTTCTGCTGATGAATACCGGCGCGCAGCCCAAGGAAAGCCGGCAGGGCCTGGTGACCACCCTGGCCTGGGGGCTGGACGGCGGGGTGGAGTACGCCCTGGAGGGCTCCGTGTTCGTGGCCGGGGCGGCCATCCAGTGGCTCCGGGACGAGCTGGGGCTTATCGACACCGCCGCCCAGTCCGAGGAGCTGGCCGCCCAGGTGGAGGACACCAACGGCTGCTATGTGGTGCCCGCCTTCACCGGCCTGGGGGCTCCCTGGTGGAACCCGAAAGCCCGCGGGACGGTGGTGGGCCTGACCCGGGGGGTCAACCGGGCCCATCTGGTGCGGGCCACCCTGGAATCCCTGGCCTACCAGACCTGCGACGTACTGGGAGCCATGGAGCGGGACGCGGGGCTGGCCCTGTCCCAGCTCCGGGTGGACGGCGGAGCCAGCGCCAACGGCTTCCTCATGCAGTTCCAGGCGGATTTGATGGACGCCCCCGTCCTGCGCCCCGCCTGCATCGAGAGCACGGCCTACGGCGCGGCGGGGCTGGCCGGGCTGGCCGTGGGCTTCTGGCCGGATCGGGAGGCCTTCGCCGCCAACAACCCGGTGGAGCGGGTGTTCCGCCCCGCCATGGGGCCGGCCCGCCGGGAGGCCATGCTCCGGGGCTGGCGGCGGGCGGTGGAGCGGGCCAGAGACTGGGCCGAGGATTCGGAGGGCAATCCATAACGGCCTTTTTGTGAAAAAACTATACGGCCCCCGTGCATATCCGCAAATTTACCTTTTCCCCAAATTCAGCGCTTTTCCACACTTTCCACAGAGTTATCCACAGCCTGTCCCCGAAAAAAGGGTGGGATTCTATGCAGTCTAAGTTTACATAATTCCTTGTCAAGCATAAATTCTTCGCCTTTTCTCACAAACTTTTCAGGGCTCTTCCATAGCCCAAAATTTGGCCTTTCCCACAGGAGGTTTTCCGTATGAACGACACCATCGCCGCCGCCGCCACCCCCCGGCAGGCCAGCGCCATCGGCATTTTGCGCCTGTCCGGGCCGGGGGCGGTTTCGGCGGCCAGCGCCGTATTTACCCCGGCGGCGGGGGGGCGGCTGGAGGAGCAGTCCCCCCGCAAACTGGTCTACGGGGTTTTGACGGACAAACAGGGGCGGCCCATCGACCAGATCCTGGCCACCTGGTCGCCCGGCCCCCACAGCTACACCGGGGAGGACACGGCGGAGCTGCAATGCCACGGCTCCCCCGCCGTGCTGGCCCTGGGGCTGGAGGCTCTGTTCGCCGCCGGGGCCAGGCAGGCCCTGCCCGGGGAGTTCACCCGCCGGGCCTTCCTGAACGGGCGGATGGATCTGGCCCAGTCGGAGGCCGTCATCGACCTGATTGACGCCCAGACCGGCGAGGCCGCCCGCAACGCCTACGGCCAGTTGGCCGGCGCCCTGTCCCGACGGGTGGAGGGGGTGTACAGCGGCCTGGCCGACGTGCTGGCCCATTTCCACGCCGTGCTGGACTACCCGGACGAGGACCTGGACCCCTTCACCGCCCAGGAGGTAGAGCAGTCCTTAAGCCAGGCCCTGGCCGGGCTGGAGGCCCTGCTGCGCACCTACGAGCGGGGCGGTATGCTCACCGAGGGTGTCCCCTGCGCCATCGTGGGCCGGCCCAACGTGGGCAAGTCCTCCCTGCTCAACGCCCTGCTGGGGTACGAGCGGGCCATCGTCACCCCCGTCCCCGGCACCACGCGGGACACGCTGGAGGAACGCCTGCGCCTGGGCGGGGTGCTCCTGCGCCTGGTGGACACCGCCGGCCTGCGCTCCAGCGACGACCCGGTGGAGCGCCTGGGCGTCCAACGCAGCCGGGCCGCCATCGAATCCGCCCGGCTGGTTCTGGCCGTGCTGGACGGCAGCCAGCCCCTGTCCAACGAGGATCGGGCGGCGCTGAAGGCCGCAGAACAGGCCCCCGCCTGTATCTGCGTGGTCAACAAGGCCGACCTGCCCCCCGCTCTGGATTTAGGGGAGCTGGCCGGCCGACAGGTGTGCATGCTGTCCGCCAAGACGGGACAGGGGTTGGAGGAACTGGAAAACGCGGTGGCCGCCTGTTTCCCTCAGGGGGAGGAACCGGCGGGCAGCCTGTTGACCAACGCCCGCCAGGCCGAGGCCGCCGCCCGGGCCAAAGAGCATCTGCTGACCGCCCAGGCCGGCCTGGCCGCCGGCGTCACCCCCGACGCCCTGCTGACCGACGTGGAGCAGGCCATGGACTGCCTGGGCCAGCTGACCGGCCGCAGCGTCCGGGAGGACATCACCGAGCGCATCTTCTCCCGCTTTTGCGTGGGGAAATAGGGACTTCTTACTGCGCCGCAGTCCGCTCTGTGTTAAGGAAGGACTGATTCAATCGGCAAGAGCGGATGGGGAGAAATTTTGCGACAAAAGAAGGCGTTGAAGCGCTGTGTGAATGGCCAATTCCTCTTTCGCGCAAATGCAGGGGGCGATGGCCGATAGGCACAGCCCCGCGCAAAAAGTGCAGGCATACTGTATGTATGTATGTCAAACTTTTGCAACGCGCTTTTGGCGGAAAAGTTCCGCCAGCCG
>JAJPXI010000071.1 GCA_021205585.1 Oscillospiraceae bacterium | reverse complement strand
GGGGTCGGCCGGGGCCTCTTCCTCCTTTTTCTTTACGCTGTCCATCGCGCGGTTGACAATCTTGACAATCCAGAAGACCACAAAGGCCAGAATCAGGAAGTTCAGCACGGCGCTCAGGAAGGTGCCGAAGTTCAGGGTGTTCACGGCCAGCTCGCCGGTCTCGGCGTCAATCGTATGCCAGAAATTGGGTAATTTTAGCTGCCAGCTGTCAAAGTTTATGCCACCGAAAATCATGGACACGATAGGCATGATAATGTCGTTGGTCAAAGAGCTGGTGATGGTGGAAAACGCGCCGCCGATGATGACGCCCACCGCCAGGCTCATCACGTTGCCCCTGGAGATAAAGGCTTTAAATTCGTCAATCCAGCCGGGTTTTTCGTGTTTTTTCTCAGCCATTTTTCATTCCTCCTCCGCGCTGTCCCGGGGCGCGTCCACCTGTTCTTCGGGGGCCTGCTCCGGGGCCGTAAAGTTGAACAGATCCTCCGCTTCCTCCTCCTGGGCACTGCCGGCGGGGGGCATATGGAACTGCGCCACCAGGCGGCCGTCCTCGTCGGATCCGATGTCCAAATCCCAGGCCAGAGCCTTGATTTTCCTGGCCCCGGTCTCCGGACAGCGGGTGAACTTGTAGGGGAGCAGGGCGGCCAGGGCCGCCCCCGTGCCTGCCAGCAGCAGGCCCCTGGTGAGTTTGTTCATTAAGAACGCTCCTTTCTGAATTTAGGTGCCTTTTTTGTTGGGAATCAACGCCTCCTTGCCCCCCATGTAGGGGCGCAGGGCGGCGGGTATTTTTACGCTGCCGTCCGCCTGGAGGTTGTTCTCCAGCAGGGCGATGAGCATCCGGGGCGGGGCGGCCACAGTGTTGTTCAGGGTGTGGGGCAGGTAGGTTCCCCCCTCGCCCTTGACGCGAATCTTCAGCCGGCGGGCCTGGGCGTCCCCCAGGTTGGAGCAGGAGCAGACCTCGAAATACTTGCGCTGCCGGGGGGACCAGGCCTCAATGTCACAGGACTTCACCTTCAAATCGGCCAGGTCGCCGGAACAGCACTCCAACTGCCGCACGGGGATGTCCATGGAGCGGAACAGCTCCACGCTGTAGCGCCACATTTTTTCGTACCAGTCCATGGACTCTTCCGGGCGGCAGACCACCACCATCTCCTGCTTTTCAAACTGATGGATGCGGTATACGCCCCGCTCCTCGATGCCGTGTGCGCCCTTCTCCTTGCGGAAGCAGGGGGAGTAGGAGGTCAGGGTCTGGGGCAGTTGGTCCTCCGTTAAAATCTGGTCGATAAATTTGCCGATCATGGAGTGCTCGGAGGTGCCGATTAAATACAAATCCTCCCCCTCGATTTTGTACATCATGGCGTCCATGTCGGTCTGGCTCATGACCCCCTCCACCACATTGCCGTGAATCATATAGGGGGGGATGCAGTAGGTGAAGCCCCTGTCGATCATAAAGTCCCGGGCGTAGGACAGTACGGCGGAGTGCAGGCGGGCAATGTCCCCCATCAGGTAGTAGAACCCCGCGCCGGACACCCGGGCGGCGGCGTCCATGTCCACGCCGGAAAAGCGCTCCATAATGTCCGTGTGGTAGGGAATTTCGTAGTTGGGAACCACCGGCTCCCCGAACCGGGCCACCTCCACGTTGGACTGGTCGTCCTCCCCGATGGGGACCGAGGGGTCGATGATGTTGGGGATTTGCAGCAGGATTCGGCGCAGTTGTCCGGCCAAATGCCCTTCCTTTTCCTCCAACTGGGCCAGGCGTTCGGCGTTGGCCTTGACCTGGGCCTTGGCCTGTTCTGCCTCGGCCAGCTTGGAGGGGTCACCCTTGGCCTGGCCCATCAGCGCCCCCACCTTTTTGGACAGGGTGTTCCGGGCGGTGCGCAGGGCCTGGGCCGCCTGGATGGTGTCCCGGTTTTCCTTGTCCAGGGCCAGCACCTGGTCCACCAGGGGCAGCTTGGCGTTCTGAAATTTCTTTTTGATGTTTTCCCGGACGGCGTCGGGGTTTTCCCGGATAAATTTAATGTCTAACATGGTTTTCTTCCTTCTTACATTTAATCTCCCTGTTTCAGCGTCTCCAGCAGCTCCAGGCAGCGCTGGTAGGGGGACAGGCCGCCGCTCTCCGGCGTCTCGTCGGGCAGGGCCTCCAGCAGGCCGTCCTGTTCCAGCTGTTCCGCCAGGGCTTCCGCCGCTTCCTCGTCCCCGTCGGCCACGGCCCGCTCCAGCTGCCACAGCAGCTCCAGGGCCTGGGCGGTCTGCTCCTCCTGGGCCAGGGCCTGCTGGGCTTCCTCCAACTGGCCCTCCAGGGCGCTGGCCTGGTTTTGCAGGGATTCCAGCGCTTCGGACTGCTGCTCCAGTTGCTCCTCCAGCGCGTCGATTTCCTCCTGCATCTCCATGACTCCATTGTACATATCCTGAACGTTTTGCAGGGAGTTCACCGAGTCCCGCAGGGAGTCGATGGTGTTCTCAGATGTGCGGCTTTGCATCAGAAACGCGAATATCAGAAAAATCAGCGCCGCCGCAAATAAAATCGCCAGGTAAAAGGTCAGGGAACGGCGGGTACGTTCCTTTTCCTTCTCCTTTTCCTCCTTTATCTTTTCCATCTCCTGTTTCTGTTCTTCCGGCACGGCGTTACCCCCTATTCCCGTCGATGATCTGGAGCAGCGAGAGCAGATGTTCTAAATCCTCCGAGTCGTAGTATTCCAGCTGAATTTTGCCCTTCTTTTTTCCTGGGGAGATGGAGACCTTCCGGCCCCACCGGGCGGACAGGCTTTTTTCCAAGTCCTCCAGGTAGATTTTCTGGCTGTCCGCGCTGGTGTTTTTCTCCTTTGGGGGGGCGGTTTCCTCCGCCTGGAGCTTTTTCACCAGCGCCTCGGTCTGGCGGACGTTCAAATCCAGGCTGATAATCTGCTGTGCGGCCTTTTCCTGCGATTCCGCATTTGGCAGGGTCAGCAGGGCGCGGGCGTGTCCCGCGGACAGTTCCCCCTCCAGCACCATGTCCCGCACCAGCTCCGGCAGGGCCAGCAGCCGCAGGGCGTTGGCGATGGCGGGGCGAGATTTTCCCATGCGTTGGGCGATTTCCTCCTGGGTCAGCCCGTATTCCTCTTTCAACGTCAGATAGCCGTTGGCCTCCTCAATGGGGTTCAAATCCTCCCGCTGGAGGTTTTCAATCAACCCCAGCTCCATGACCTTCCGATCGTCTGCCTCGATGATGTTCACCGGCACCTGGGTCAGCCCGGCCAGCTTGGCTGCCCGCCAGCGCCGCTCTCCGGCGATAATCTGGTAGTACCCGGAGCTGAGACGGCGCACGGTCAGGGGCTGGAGGATACCGTGCTCCCGGATGGAGTCGGCCAGGTCGTGGAGGGATTCCTCGTCAAACTGCTTCCGGGGCTGGTGCAGCCCCGGCTCCACCTGGGAGATGGGGAGGGAGAGGGAGGCGTTTTCCTGCCCCTGGAGGGACACGTCCCCCAGCAGAGCATCCAGGCCCCTGCCCAGGCCCCGTTCCGATGCCATAAAATCACCTTCCTTGATTACTTGGACGCATTTGTTTCACGTGAAACATCTGGGAAGCTCTAAAAACTATGACAAGAGCAGATGGCAAAAGATTTCGTCAGATGCCGCAGAACATAGTTTTAGAGGTTCCCATAGTTGTTCTGTCCCAAAAACTCCGCCGCCAGGGCCCGGTAGGCCTCTGCCCCTCTGGAATATGTGTCGTAGGCCAGCACGGGCTTGCCGTGGCTGGGGGCTTCGGACAGACGTACGTTTCGGGGGATGACGCTGGCGTACACCTTACCGGGGAAGTGGCGCTTGACCTCCTCCGCCACCTGCATGGACAGGTTTGTGCGCCCGTCGTACATAGTCAGGGCCACCCCCTCCAGGGCGATGGCCGGATTTAGGCCGCGCTTGACGGCACGCACGGTGGACAGCAGGTCGCTGAGCCCCTCCAGAGCGTAGTACTCGCACTGCACCGGCACCAGCAGGGCGTCGGCGGCGCACAGGCCGTTCAGGGTCAGCAGCTCCAGGGAGGGGGGGCAGTCGATAAAAATAAAGTCGTAGTTGGGTTTCAGCCGGGCCAGGGCGTTTTTCAGCCGGAATTCCCGCTCCGGCAGGGCAATCAACTCTACGCTGGCCCCGGCCAGGGCTTTGTTGGCCGGCAGCACATCCCCCCAGGGGGTTTGCACCACGGCCTTTTCCGCCTCTGCGTTGCCGATTAAAACCTCGTAGACTGTGGGGGAGACAGCGGTTTTGTCCACGCCGAAGCCGGATGTGGCGTTTCCCTGGGCGTCAAAGTCGCAGCAGAGAACCTGCCTGCCCGCCTCCCGAAGGGCGGCAACCAGATTGACGCAGGTGGTGGTCTTGCCCACGCCGCCCTTCTGGTTGACCACCGCGATCGTCTTTGCCAACGGCTTTCACCGCCCTTTCCACAGAAAAACCGATTTTCGTTCAGGTATCCCCAGCCTGTCGGTTTTTGCTTCAACTATTATACTCCCTGGCTATGCGAATTGCAACACCTTTTTGGAACAAAAAAGTGGAGTGTTTCACGTGCCTCAATTTCCAAAGTAAACGCAACACCCGGCATTTGATATGTTGCGTTTACT
>JAJPXI010000034.1 GCA_021205585.1 Oscillospiraceae bacterium | reverse complement strand
TTGGCGGAAAAGTTCCGCCAGCCGCCGCAGGCGCATTTAATCAGTGCTTCCTTAAGAACGTACTGCTGTACAGCATTGACGAAACCAATGGAACTGCTGATATTGCATGGACATTTTCTGCGCGCACTAAAGCTGCCCACTGTCTGAAGCACATCAGCGGAAAAAAGAAGCTAAGGAAGTGCTGATTAAGTGCGCCTGCGGCGTATGACAGAATCTTTTGGCCCAGGAACGCGTTGCAAAAGCTTGAAATACATCAAGTATTCCTGCGCTTTTGCGCCTTTTCCTGAACCGAAATCTTCTGCCATCCGCTCTTGCCGACTTAATCAGCACTTCCCTAAAAACCCTCAATTTTCAAAGTAAACGCAACATATCAAATGCCGAGTGTTGTGTTTACTTTGGAAATTGAGGATTTGCCCACCGTTGCGAAAAAATTTGCCCCGGCGGTTGTCAAAGGGTTAAAATGCTGGTATAATAGCCGCTGAGCGGCTATTATGATTTCACGGCCATGCCGCCAGGGGCGGTATGGCCAATTATGCACATTCGCAAAGCAGATGGGTATCATTAGCCGCATATGCGGCTATTATGGTTTTATCCAATATCCCGCTGGAGCCTGCCTGATATATCACCGCCGCGCGGGCCGGGGGAGGGCGGTATGGACGAGATTTCTAATTTCCTGACGAATATGGACTGGGACGGCCTTGTTACCCTGCTGCTGCGCCTGGCGGCGGTGCTGCTGTGCATCGTTATCCACGAGGTCAGCCACGGCCTGGCCGCCTACTGGCTGGGGGACAACACTGCCAAGGAGCGCAACCGGCTGTCCCTGAACCCCCTGAAGCACATCGACCCCTTCGGAGCGCTGATGATGCTGTTGGTGGGCTTCGGCTGGGCCAAGCCGGTGCCGGTGGATATGCGCCGGTTCAAGCACCCCAAAAGCGGCATGGCCCTCACCGCCCTGGCCGGGCCGGTTTCCAATTTTATTCTGGCCTATGTCGCCCTTGTCGTCGCCTATTTTTCCCTGGGGTTGATGGTGGTAGGCGGTGCCGCCGGCGCCGCCGCAGAGGGCTGGCTGAGCTTTTGCAGCATGACGGCCTCTCTCAGCCTGGGCCTGGGGGTGTTCAACCTGATCCCCTTCCCGCCCCTGGACGGCTCTAAGGTGGTGGGCGTGCTGCTGCCCGACCGCATTTATTATAAGATCCTGCGCTATGAGTTCGCCGGAACCATCATTCTGATGGCGCTGCTGTGGCTGGGGGCGCTGGATGCCCCGCTGTACGCGGCGCGCAGCTGGCTGGCCAACCTGCTGGACGGCCTGGCCAGGTGGCCCTATTATCTGATTGCCGGTTAGGAGAGACGTCGTTGGAAAGCCCGATTTTTCATCTGGAAAAGGTGGTCAAGGCCAGGCAGGAGGACATGGAGGATTTCGACGGCCCCCTGGATTTGATTCTCCACCTGCTGAGCAAAAATAAAATGGAGATTCAGGACATCCAAATCAGTCTGATTGTGGATCAGTATATGCAGTGGCTCGACCAGCGCAAGCAGATGGACCTGGAGGTGGCCAGCGATTTTGTGGCTATGGCCGCCCATCTGGTCTATATCAAGACCCGGATGCTGCTGTCCATCCACGATGAGGAGGCCCTGTCGGAGATGGAGCTGCTGATTGCCTCCCTGGAGGAGCATCAGCGCCATGAGAACTACGAAAAGGTCAAGGCGGTGCTGCCGGAGCTGGAGCGGCGGTTCTCCGTGGGCCGGGATTGCATGACCCGCCCGCCGGAGCCCCTGGGGGCCGACAGAACCTACCGCTACGTCCACGAGCGGGCGGATTTGAGCCGGGCCATGACCGCCGTTTTGGAGCGCCGGGGCAACCGGCTGCCCCCGCCCATGGACGCCTTCCGGGGCATCGTCGGGCGGGAGCCATACCCGGTGGCGGACAAGGCCGCGGAGATCCTCCGGCGGCTGGCGCGCTTCGGGGTGAGCCGGTTCCGGGCTCTGTTCCGGGGAAGCCGCAGCCGCTCGGAGGCGGTGGCCACCTTCCTGGCGGTGCTGGAGCTGTGCAAGGCCCGCCGGGTGCGTCTGGCCGGGACGCAGGCCGACTGCACCGTCACCTGCACCGCCGAGGGGGATGCGCCACTGGGAAACACTGAAACATATTGAATGCCCGCCGGAGCGGGGAGGGATACCCATTGGAAGTAAAAGAATTGGAGTGCGCCCTGGAGGCCATCCTGTTCGCCGCCGGGGAGCCGGTGGAGCTGGAGCGAATCTGCGCCGCCTTGGAGATGGATCGGCAGACCCTGGAGGGAATCCTCCAGAACCTGGCCGACGGTTACAGCTACCAGCGCCGGGGGCTGCGCCTGGTGCGCATGGAGGACAGCTGCCAGCTCTGCTCCGCCCCGGAGTACGCCTCCGCCGTGCGCAGGGCCCTGGAGAGTCGCAAGCCCCCCCGCCTGTCCCAACCCGCGCTGGAGGCGCTGTCCGTGGTGGCCTATTTCCAGCCGGTCACACGGGCCTATATCGACCAGGTGCGGGGGGTGGACAGTTCCTACACCGTGGGGTTGCTGCTGGAGCGGGAGCTGATTGAGGAGGCCGGGCGGTTGGCCGTGCCGGGCCGCCCGATTCAATACAGGACGACGAAGAACTTCCTGCGCGCCTTCGGCCTGCGCAGCCTGGAGGAGCTGCCCGAGCTGCCCGCCCAGGAGGACGGACAGATGACCATGGAGATGCAGGCCCGCCTGGGGCAGCTCCAGCGGGAGCAGGAGGAAGGGGAGAGCGCGCCGTGACCGGCTGGCTGGTCGCCGGGGGCGTTTTGCTGCTGCTTGTGCTGCTGGGCCAGCTGCGGCTGGGGGCGGCAGCGGGCTGCCAGGAGGACGGGGCGGTCTACCTGAGCCTGCGCGTCGGCCCCTTCCGCTTCAGGCTGCTCCCGGCCAGGGAGAAGCCGAAGGCCGAAAAAAAACCGAAACGACCTGAAAAAGAAAGGAAGAAAAAGAAGCCGGAGCGGCGGAAAAAACAGGCCGCCAAGGGGAAGAGGGATATGCTCTCCCTGGCCCTGCGCATGATTCCCCCCGCGGCCAAGGCCGCCGGGCGGCTGCTGCGGAAGATACGCATCGACCGGCTGGAGCTGCACCTGATCTGGGCCGCCGCAGACCCCGCCTCGGCGGCGGCGGGCTACGGAAAGGCCCAGGCGGCCATGGGGATACTCTGGCCCCCTTTGGAGCATAATTTCCGTGTAAAGGAGCGGGAATTGAGCGTCGACGTGGATTTTGACCGCGCCAGGCCCGTCCTTATCGCCCACGTCCAAATGACCCTGACCCTTGGCCAGCTGCTGTCTTTCGGGCTGCGGCTGGCGGCAAGTCTGCTGCCGGTGATTGCAAAAAAGCGGTAACATAAATTCAGAAAGGCGGAATCCCCATGAGCGAAAAAACCCATCCCATCAACGACCTGATGGGCACCACCCTGGAGAAGATTCAGGACATGGTCAAGGCCAACGCCATCGTCGGCCAGCCCATCACCACCCCCGACGGGGTCACACTGATTCCCGTGTCAAAGCTGTCCTTCGGCTTCGCCTCCGGCGGTTCGGACTTCATCCCCAAAAACCACAAGGCCGGGGACAGCAACACCTTCGGCGGCGGCGCGGGGGCGGGGGTCAACATCACCCCAGTGGCCTTCCTGATCGTCCGGGGCGAGTCGGTGCGCCTGCTCAGCGTGGATCCCCCGGCGGCCAACACGGTGGATCGGGTCATCGACGCGGTTCCCGAGGTGGTGGACAAGGTGACGGATTTTCTGAATAAGAGGAAGCAGGACGGCCAGTCGGAGTTTGGATAACCGGACGGCTTTTCCTGCGCTGCCTTTCTTCGCCTGGAATGGACGGCGGCGGAGCGCGGCATACTGACAGGGCATTCAAGCCGCCTGGATGGACGGCTTGAAAAATGCCCGTCAGGAGATGAGAGCCGTGAAGCGGTTTGCCGCCGTCCTGCTTGCCCTGTGGTGCCTGCTGCCGTCCGCCCAGGCGCTGGAGACCTCCGCCCAGAGCGCCGTTTTGATGGACGCCGCCAGCGGTCGGGTGCTCTATGAAAAAAACGCCCGCCAGCCCAGGGACATCGCCAGCATCACCAAGCTGATGACCGCCCTGGTGGCGGTGGAACGCGCAGAGGATTTGGATGAAATTGTTACCATCCAGCCCCAGTGGACGGGGGTGGAGGGCTCCTCCATCTACCTCCAGCCGGGGGAGCAGGTCAGCCTGCGCGCCCTGCTCTACGGTCTGCTGCTCCAGTCGGGCAACGATGCTGCCGTGGCTATCGCTGCCCACTGCGCCGGGGACGTGGAGACCTTCGTGGGCTGGATGAACGAGCGGGCCGTCCAGCTGGGTATGGAGCAGACCCATTTCGCCAATCCCAACGGCCTGAGTCAGCAGGGGCACTACTCCACAGCCTACGACATGGCCCTGCTGGCCGCCGCCTGCTGCGCCAACCCGGCGGTGGCCGAAATCGCCGCCACCCGCTCCATCACCCTGGAGGGCCGCACCCTGACCAACCACAACAAGCTGCTGTGGCGCTATCCGGGCTGTACCGGCCTGAAAACCGGCTATACCCAGCTGGCGGGCCGGGCGCTGG
>JAJPXI010000222.1 GCA_021205585.1 Oscillospiraceae bacterium | reverse complement strand
GCTCTTTCATTTCCCGCAACAGCAGGCGGCCCCGCCCGTTCAGGCCCAGCGGTCGCAGATAGAGGGGGGCGGGGGGCACGTCCTCCCGCGTCAGCCCCAGCCAGGCGTACAGCAGAACCCGCCGCAGGCGGGACAGGGGGTAGCGTTTGGTTTTGGCCCGCTGGAGGATGTCCTCCAGGCCGCCCCCCTGCCGGATGGCCCGGTACAGCCGGTTGGACAGGCCCTCCCCGCAGTCGGGCAGGGCGGCCAGCGCCTCCGGCTCCAGCCGCCGCAGACGCTCCAGGGCGGAGCGCTCCCCCAGCCGAATGTCCGCCATGGGGCCCAGGGCCTCCAGGGTGCCGGGCAGCAGGTAGGGCGCCGCCTTTTTTCCCTCCCCCCGCCGCAGCAGCCCGCGCAGATACCCGGCGCTGGCAAAGCCCCCGGCGGGGGGCTGACCGTGACCCGTCCCCCGCCGGGGAACCGTCATGGCCGTCAGGCCGCTTCCGGCGGCGGCGCGCAGATACTCCACCCCCAAATTGTTGTTGGGCTGGCGCAGCAGCGCCCCCTCCGGGCCCAGCAGCTCCTCCACGGCTTTTTGCCGGGCAGCGGGAAAGGACAGCCCTTCGGCCAGATGCCGCCGCAGGGCCGGAGGGTAGGCGGGACTGTCCAGGCACCCGGCCAGCCGTTCCAGCGGCTCCAGCCGCCCCTCCTCGCTGCCAAAGCACAGGTGGGTCACTGCGCCGCTGGCCCGGAGCAGGGCCACGCCCCCCCTAGCGAAGCCCTCCGCCGAGGCGATGGCCCAGGGCAGAGGCAGTTCCAGCACCAGATCCGCCCCGCCCTCCAGGGCCAGCCGCGCCCGGACGGATTTGTCCAGCAGGGCGGGGGTTCCCCGCTGGCTCCAGCCGCCCCCCAGGACGCACACCACGGCGCAGCCGGGGCCGAGCCGCCGCCTGATTTCCGCTATCTGCCAGGCGTGGCCGGTGTGAAAGGGGTCATATTCGGCGATAATTCCGCACACATCCATGTTTTTTCTCCAAAATGAACGTCTCGAAAAATTCTTGTTGCCCTTTTTGAAAAAAAGGGGTAAAATTAACTCGTTATTATTCTACTCGATTTGCGGGGACAGCGCAAGGGAGGCCGACGGTATCCAGGGCGCGCCCCCGCGCAGGTCGAAGTTCAAGTTTTAAGGAGACGATTGAATCATGAACATCCTCGTCATCAACGCCGGCAGTTCTTCCCTGAAGTACCAGCTGATGGATCCGGACACCCAGAACGTGCTGGCCAAGGGCCTGTGCGAGCGCATCGGCATCGACGGCCGCCTGACCCACAAAATCCCCGCCAGGGACGCCAAGTACGAGTTTGAAATCCCCATGCCCACCCACGCCGAGGCCATCCAGGCTGTGCTGGACGCGCTGCTCTCCCCGGAGCACGGGGTCATCCAGTCCGTGGCGGAAATCGATGCGGTGGGCCACCGAGTGGTGCACGGCGGCGAGGCCTTTGCCAGTTCTGTGAAAATCGACGATGCGGTCATGGCCTCCATCGAGGAGTGCATCCCCCTGGCCCCCCTGCACAACCCCGCCAACATCACCGGCATCACCGCCTGCCAGAAGGTCATGCCCGGCGTGCCCATGGTGGCCGTGTTCGACACCGCGTTCCACCAGACCATGCCCTCCAAGGCCTATATCTATGAGCTGCCCTACGAATACTATGAAAAGGACAAGGTTCGCCGCTACGGGTTCCACGGCACCTCCCATAAATACGTCTCCCAGCGGGCCGCCGCCATGCTGGGCCGCCCCATCGAGGAGCTGAAGATCATCACCTGCCACCTGGGCAACGGCTCCTCTGTCACCGCTGTGGACGGGGGCAGGAGCGTGGATACCTCCATGGGCTTCACCCCCCTGGCCGGCCTGCCCATGGGCACCCGGTCCGGCGATCTGGACGCCGGCATTCTGGAGTACCTGATGAACAAGTACAACTACGACATCGACCAGATGCTGGAGATCCTGAACAAGAAGTCCGGCATGCTGGGCGTGTCCGGCGTATCCTCCGACTTCCGGGATCTGGGCGACGCCGCCGCCCAGGGCAACAAGCGGGCCGCCCTGGCCGTGGATGTCTTTAACTATGATGTGAAAAAGCTCATTGGCGCCTATGCCGCCGCCATGGGCGGGGTGGACGCCGTGGTCTTCACCGCCGGCGTGGGCGAAAACAGCCCCGCCCAGCGCCTGGAGATGACATCTGGCCTGGAGTTCATGGGCATCAAGATGGATCCGGAGGCCAACAACGTCCGGGGCAAAGAGGCCGTCATCTCCGCTCCCGACTCCAGAGTGAAGGTTCTGCTGATTCCCACCGACGAGGAGCTGATGATCGCCCAGGACACCGCTCGGCTGGTGCGGTAATCTTTCTGCATGGTATTTCAAGGGAAGGACTGATTAAATCGGCAAGAGCGGGTGGCGGGAGATTTTGTGGTGAAAGAAGGCGCAAAAGCGCAGGAATACTTGATGTATTTCAAGCTTTTGCAACGCATTTTCGCCACAAAAGATCCGCAAGCCGCCGCAGGCGCATTTAACCAGTGCTTCCCAAGGACGCGCCGTGGGACAAAACCCTGCGGCGCGCCTTTTTTGCGGCTTGCAGCGCGGGGAAGCGCTGATAAATGCGCCGCGCGCAAAAATTTTTGTGTCTTTTTCATGTTTGCTGACTCTTATAGATGAAACGAGGTGATGGATATGGATGAGTTTGAGGCCCTGTTCCAAACATTCTCTCCGATGGTGTACCGTTTCCTGCTGTCCCTGTGCGGGGACGGGGATTTAGCCGAGGAACTGACCGCCGAAACCTTTTATCAGGCGTATCTGCACATCGGCAAGTTCCGGGGGGACTGCAAGGTGGAAACCTGGCTGTGCCAGATTGCAAAAAACGCCTTTTTCAAAGAGCAAAAGCGGAGAAAGCGGACAGCGGGGGAGCCGCCGGAGGATTTTCCGGTGCAGGACGGCCTGCTGGCTGCCCTGGAGGACAAGGCCCAGGCTCTGGAAATTCATCGCCGTCTGCACACGCTGAAGGAACCCTACCGGGAGGTGTTTATGCTGCGGGTGTTCGGTGAGCTGGCCTTCCGGGAGATCGCGGACATCTTCGGCAAAACGGAGTCCTGGGCCAAGGTGACCTTTTACCGCGCCAAGGACAGGCTGATTCAGGAAATGGAGGATGGACATGAAAATGAACTGTAATATCGCCGGCGATTTGCTCCCTCTTTATATAGACGGCGCCTGTTCCCAGGACAGCAGGGCCGCCCTGGAGGCCCACCTGGGAGAGTGCGAACAGTGCCGGGCCAGGCTGGAGCGGATGCGCGGGCCGGACATGGCGGCCCCAGCGCGGGCGAAGGATCGGGACGTCTCCGTCGCCAACTGCGCCCGGAAAATCAGACGCCGCCGGATTCGCGCCGCCGTCCTGGCCACCGCGCTGTGTGCGGTGCTGGCGTGCGTCCTGGCTCTGGTCTTTATGACCCTGCGGGATATGCACGCCCAGGCCAACCCCACCGTGTTCCCGACGGCGGAGGGGGTGTACAACCTGACCGCTGGGGACTTGGAAACCACTGCCGCCCAGACGGGGGAGTACGTCCTTTTCACCAACTACAAACAGATTCAAGTAGCGTTGACGGAGGACGCCGAATTTGACGGGGAAATCCTGCTGTGGAACGCGGAATACGACGAAGTGATCCAATATGGGACAATCGACCCCGGCACGGATACCTGCGTGTTCACCGGCCTGACCGCCGCCCAGTATTACAAAATTACCTTCCCGGAGGGCACGGACTTCTCCGTTACCATCAGCGAGGGGCGGGCGGTGAGCTTCTGGAGCAGTTTGAAAAATGTACTAATCGAGATGTTTGATTAGCGCATTTCACATTCTATCGGGCAAATCCCCGAATCCTTTCAGGCTGATTCTCATGAAAAAGCGCAAATGCGCTTTTGATAGTGCGCAGCCCGTTTTGCGCGGTACTTCCATACGGGGCTGTCGCAGATGACTGCGGCGGCCCCGGTTTTTTGTGCGGGGGTTATTCCGTCATGGATTTGATGTTGTCATTGGAAAAATTGCGAACGACAACGTGGGAGAAATGGTTTCCTATGTGCTGCGGGGGATTATGCGGAGGGAGGACGTAGTGGAACGGTTAAAATTTGAAAAAATAAACGATCAAATCGCTTTCTGTACGAAAAAAGCATTGGAAGAGCTACACTTTTTGAAAAGTTATACACTGGAGGTATACTAATGGCGCATGCGACGGTTCGGGCGACGAACATTCCAGAGATTGTAAGACTGATCAGCGAAAACATGGGACTGCCGGAGGAAGCCGCGCTGGATGCGTTTTACCGCTCGGCAACGGGGGCAAGTTATGCGGACGACGAAACCGGCCTATACGGGCAGTCGGCGCTGTATGTGTACGGCCTGTTTGCCGACGAGACGGCGGCAAAGAAAAAGGTGGTGAACTGACAGGCATCTTTCTTGAAATTTGGGATATGGATGAAAGCAGAACAAGCCAGCGGCTCCGGCAAAACGCGCCGGGGCCGCTGGCTCTTTTGAATTTTCTTCGTAATTTCCCCTTATACTTCGGTTGTCAGCACCATTTTCAGCCGGGCGAAGCGGGGGAGGGAGCGGTC
>JAJPXI010000206.1 GCA_021205585.1 Oscillospiraceae bacterium | reverse complement strand
CGCCTGCGGGGCGAGTGCGCGCCGCGACCCCCGCTCCAGCAGCGCCCCGGCCCCCCGCCGCAGGGCGCGGCGGCCGCACCGCCGGGGCAGGGAGAGGGCCAGAAGGGGCAGGCCCAGCACCGTCTCCCCCTCCAGCCGCACCCGCCGCCCGTCGCTCCATTTGATATAACCCAGCATACGCGCCCTCCTAACAATTTTTCATCCGGCGCAACAATTTGCCCCTATTACTCTGTAACGCCTGAAAACAGGCTTTCCGAGTGAGCTGCAACTGCGGCAGTGATACTGAAGAGAAAAAATGCTCCCCCCGCTCTGATTTTATGGGCGGGGGGAGCGGTTTATACAAAGGGAACCTCTAAAAACTATGTCTGCGGCATCTGACAAAATCTTTTGCCATCTGCTCTTGTCATAGTTATTAGAGGTTCCCCAAATTTTTCTATTCTCGCAGCAGCGCGGCGGCGGCGGCAAGCTGGTTGTCCTCTTCGGCGTCCTCGTCCAAAATGACCTCCAAATCCAAGGTCACGCCCGTGCCAATCAGGGACACACCGGAGCCGGTGTAGTACGTCTTGGTGGACAGGTTGATGGCCCGGCCCCCAAAGAGTTCAAAGACCTGCTGGGAGTAGCCCTTGCCGTAGGTGGCCTCCCCCACGATGTACGCCCCCACGCTCTCCTGGAGCTGGGCGGCAAACAGCTCGGCGGCGCTGTATGTATTGCCGTTGACCAGCACGGCCATGGGCACGTCCACGCAGTCCGCATCCGAGGTGGTGACCTTGGTGGGGCCGGAACTGTCCCCGCTCTGGAAGATGTCCCCCTCCGGCAGCAGATAGTCCAGCAGCTCCAGCAGCTCCGACAGGTAGCCCCCCGGATTGTCCCGCATATCGAACAGCAGGCTCTCCGCCCCCTGCTTCAGCAGGTCCTCCACCGCAGCCTCCACAATTTCTGCTGAGCCGCTGTAAAAATTACTCAGGGCCACATAACCCACATTGCCCTCCAGCAGCTCATAGCTGACCGGGTCGCTTTGAATCTGCGCCCGGACGACGGTTACCTGGCGGGAAACCCCCTGGGCGTCCTCCACCGTCAAGGTCACCTCGGTGCCCTCCTCCCCCTGAATGAGGGAGGTGCCCAGCGCCGCATTGTCCCCGGGCAGGTCGGTGCCGTCGGCGGCGGTAATCAGCTCCCCGGCCAGCACCCCCGCCTGCTCTGCGGGGCCGCCCTCAGTGACCGACTGGACGCGCAGGCCGCCCTCCTCGGCCACGACGGTGACGCCGATGCCCACATAGGAGTTGCTCCGGCGTTGCTGTGTGGCGGTGTAGCTCTCCGCATCCATGTAGTAGGACCAGCGATCCCCCAGGGACTCCACCATGGCATCCAGGGCGGCGTCGGCCATCTCGCCGGCGTCGTACTCCCCTACAAACCGGGTGTTAATGGCGGCCACTCCCTGGAGGATGGACAGGCCGGCCGAGCCCAGCAGCAGCCAGGCCGCAAGGGCGACGGCCCCCAGGGCGCACAGCACCGAGAGGGCCGCCGTTATAATGATGGAAACTGCGGAAAACCGTTTTGTTTTCATAGGGTACTCCTTGCTCAGTGAGACAGCACCGTGGTACTGCCGCCGCTCTGATAGTAGAGGGTCAGGCCGGGGTACATGTCAATGGGGTCGCAGCGGACGCCGCCCACCCGCACCTCAAAGTGCAGATGGTTGCCGGTGCTGCGCCCGGTGGAGCCCACATAGCCCAGCACCTGCCCCTGGGAAACCGAGTCCCCCACGGAGACCGCCCGGCTGGACATATGGGCGTAGAGGGTGGAGTCGTTGTCGCCGTGGCTGACCACCACATAGTTGCCGTAGGAGCTGCTGTATGTAGAGGTAATGACAATGCCCCCCCGGGCGGCCAGGATGGAGGTGCCCCTGGGGGCGGGGATGTCGATGCCCTTGTGGTTGCCCGGCTGGCCGGTGAAGGGGTCGGTTCGGGTGCCGAACAGGGAGGACAGGGTGTAATACCCGGACAGGGGCCACAGGTAGTCCGACTGGGTGGTCACCGTCACGGTGCCGGCGCTGATTTGGGCCTCCAGCTCCGCCTGCTTCTGGGCGATTTCCGTGTCCACGGCGGAGTTTTTGTTCTCCAGCTCTGTAATCTGGCTCTCGTAGAGCTCCTGCTCCGCCTCCATCTCGGCCAGCAGGCTGTCAATGGCGGAATTTTTGCTGGACAGCTGGGACTTCTGGGCGCTCAGCTCGGACAGGGCCTCCTGCTGCTCGGCCCTGGCGGCCTCCTGCTCCTCCCTGGCGGCCACCTGCTCGGCCCGCGCGGCCACCTGCCCGGCCCGGTAGTCCTCCATGGCGGCCTTGGCGGCCTCGATGTCCAGGCGATCCTGCTCCAGCGCGTCGGTCAGGGCGTTGTCGTACTCCATAATCTCGCTGATCATCATGGCCCGGTCCAGCAGATCCGCGAAGTCGGCGGCGTTGAAGAGGATGGCCAGGTAGGAAACCGTCCCCTCCTCCTCCATGGCCCGCACCCGCTGGCGGTAGGCCTCCAGGTGCTCGGCCTCCCTGGCCTCGGCCTCGGCCAGGTTTACCTCCTCCTGGGCAATCAGCTCGTCATATTCCGCAATCGTCGCGTCGTACTCGGCGATGGCCGCGTCGTACTGGGCGATGAGGGCGTCATATTGGGCGATCAGGGACTCGGTGTTGGCAATCTGCTCATTGAGCAGGTTGATTTCCTCCTCAATGACCAGCTTTTGGGACAGGGCGCTGTTGATTTCGTTCTCCAAATCCTCCAGGTCGTCCTCCAAATCGCTGATTTCCGACTCCAGCTGGGCGGACTCCTCCTTCAGCGCATCGATGTCCGCCTGGGTGACGGCGCTGGCCCCGGCCAGGATGGTGGCCAGCACGGGACAGCAGCAGCGCCACCACCAGCACCAGGGCCAGCGCCGCCACGATTTTCTTTTGATGCCGTTGGAAAAATTTCATAACCGCCTCCTGATATGTCAGTTAAACCTGAAGGAATTTGCGGATGGCCAAGGCGGAACCCAGCGCGCCGATGGCCAGGCCGGAGGCCCCGAAAACCGCCAGCACGACCGGCCACAGCTGGTCAAACCGGAGCAGCTCGAAAACAGACAGCAGCCCGCCGCCGGCCACGGCGTTTTCAATCAGGCTGTAGATGCCCCACTGGAGGAAAAAAGCGATGGCCGCCCCGGCCAGCCCCAGCAGCAGCCCCTCCACCACGAAGGGCCAGCGGATAAAGCGGTTGGTGGCCCCGCACATTTTCATAATGGCGATTTCGTCCCGGCGGGTGAAGGTGGCCAGCTTGATGGTGTTGGAGATGATAAACAGGGAAATTAAAAACAGCACCGCGATTAAAATCACAGCGATGGCCACGGCCACGTTCCGGGCCGAAATCAGGCCGTTGGCCACCTCGAAGGCGGCGTAGTAGTTGACCACCTCGGGCAGTTCGCTGACCGCCTCCACCGTCTCCTCCAGCAGCTCAATGTCGTCCACGTGGATGGAATACCTGTCCCGCAGAACCGAGGAGTCCATGGAGGAAAACAGGGCGCTGTCCTTGTTTTCAATGTAGCTCTCCCACGCCTCGTCCCGGGAGATGAAGGAGGCGGAGCTTACATTCGGGATGGCCTCGATGGTGGACTGGAGGGCCAGGGCCTCCTCCTCGCTCAAATCCTCGTCCAGATAGGCCAGAAACTCGTTTTCGTCCTGGAGCTTGGCCAGGTTGTGCTCGATGTCCACAGCCACCAGAGAAAAGGTGCCCATAATCAGCAGGCAGGCCACAATCATGCACACCGTCGCGAAGGACATCAGCCCATGGGTAAAAATGGAGAGAAATCCCTCCTTTATGTAATACCCCGCGTTCCAGCGGAACTTATTCTTCTTCGTAGTCGTCATAATCGTAATACCCGCCCGTCCCGTCGCTTACAATCAGGCCCTGGGAGATTTTTACCACCCGCTTGGAGAAGTGATCCACCAGGCTGTCCTCGTGGGTGACCACCAGCATGGTGGTGCCCAGTTCGTTGATTTTTTCCAGAAGCATCATGATTTCCAAGGACAGCTCCGGATCCAGGTTGCCCGTGGGCTCGTCGGCGATGATCATCTGGGGGTTGTTCACCAAAGCCCGGGCGATGGCCACCCGCTGCTGCTCCCCGCCGGAGAGCTGGGATGGTAGCCGGTTGGCCTTTTCTGTCAAATCCACCAGCTCCAGCACATAGGGGATTCTGGCCTTAATTTCTTTTGGTGCCGCCCCGGCGGCCCGCATGGCGAACACCAGGTTCTGGGTCACCGTTTTCTTTTCAATCAGCCGGAAATCCTGGAAGATAACCCCCAGAGTCCGCCGCATCCCCGGCACCTGGCGGGGGCGGATGGTGTTCAGGTTGTAGCCGTTGACCATAATGCGCCCCGCCGTGGGCGCGATTTCTGCGGTGATCAGCTTGATGATGGTGGACTTGCCGGAGCCGGAGGGGCCCACCAGAAAGACAAATTCCCCGTCCTCAATGCGCAAATCAATGCCCCGGAGGGCGGCGCTGCCGTTGGGGTAATCCTTTTCGATTTTCGTTAAACGAATCATAAAATAAAGTCCTCGTATTTAGGGAAGCACTGATTAAATGCGTCTGCGGCGTCTGGCAATGATTTTGCACAAGAGCA
>JAJPXI010000184.1 GCA_021205585.1 Oscillospiraceae bacterium | reverse complement strand
TATCACAAAGAAATTTCCCCCGTCAATCCTCCCGGCTCCGAAAAAGCCCCGGAGGGAAGCGTTCGCTTCCCTCCGGGGCGGGTTTATTTGGCTTGCTCAGGCTTTGTCCAGGGTGATAACCCCCAGGTTCTTGGCCTCGTCTACGGTGACGGTGACCTCTTTTGGCTGGTAGCCGGGCAGCTCGGCCCGGACGGTGTAGGTGCCGTTCAGGCGCAGGCGCTTGAACTCGAAGTCTCCGAAGAAGTCGGTCTCGGTCTCCCGGACGGTTCCATGCTTGCAGGAGGGGGTCAGGGTGACTTTCGCGCCCTTTACGCAGTCCGGGCTGTCGCTGACCATAACCTCTCCCGCGATGAAGGGCTTGGGCAGCTTGTAGTAGCGCACCACATAGTCCGCGCCCTCCTCTTGGAAGTAGTCCTCAATCTCGTCCGGGTGGGCCGCCACAAACTTGCTCACATCGCTCTCCGGGTCGTTCAAGTCCCCCCAGTGCATGGCCTGGGTGGGGCAGTCCTCGGCGCAGCGCACGATGCGCTCCCCCTCGTCCAGCCGGTGAGCGTCCAGGATGTAAATCTGCGGCAGCTGGGACTCTTCGTTCCAGAAGATGACGTCCGGGTTGTTGATCTGTTTATTCTTGGAGTCGTACTCTTTCACGGCGGGATAGTGGTAACCGTTATAAATCCTGGCGAAGTGGTCGTACAGCGCCTTGCAGCCCCTGGCCTTTTCCGGGTCGATGATGGTCAGCCCGTCCTCCCGGACGTAGATGGCCCCCTCCGGCACGCCGGGGATGTCGGTGTTCAGATTCCGGTTGTGGGGCCACATGACGGGCACATAGTCCATCTTCAGCTTGGTGCCGTGACCCTGCTCGATTTCTTTCAACGTCAGCCAGGTGTACCCGTCCACCGGCTGGTTGCCGCAGTAGCCGGGGTATTCGTTATAGGTGTACTCGTCCTTGACGGACAGCAGGCAGGAGCCGCAGCCGTCACAGCGGGTGACGTCGATGACCAGTCCCCACTTCTTGCTTTTGTTTGCTTCTGAAATGGCCATTAGTCTACCTCCCATGTCCGCAGTTCCTTGGGCCAGACCCGCGCCTCACACAGGCAGGAGTTGGGGGTCATGCCGGGGACGTTTTTGCCCATCATGGTGGAGGCGGTCAGGATATTCACGCAGCCGCCCCGGTCGGTGGAGCCGGGAGTGCCGGGCTCGATGGGGTCGTACTTGGCGGTGCAGCCGTAGCTGTGCACCACGCCCACGGGCACCCGCTCGGTGACGGAGGCCGCCACCAGCACGCTGCCCCGGTCGTTGTACAGCTCCACCACGTCCCCGTCCTTGATGCCCCGCTTTTCCGCGTCCACCGGGTTGAACCGGGCGATCCAGTAGGGGTAGCCGCCGATTTTGATCCGGTGCTGCTCCACGTCGTTGAGCCAGGATTCGTGCTTGTCGTAGTGGGTGTGGAAGGACCAGCGGGGGTGGGGAGAGGTGATTTGCAGGGGGTATTTATACCACATATCGCACTTGTAGCCCTCCCAGGAGGGGATGAAGTGGGGCACTACGGGCCGATCCATGTCGTGGGGCAGGTTCTCCCGCAGGGAGACCGAGGCGAACTCAATCAGGCCGGAGTCGGTGCCCAGCTCCTTGGGCTTGCCGGCCTTGACCTTCACGTTGCCGGGGTCGGGGGTGTCCGCCGCCCGGCCCTCGTAGAACCAGCGCATGGACACGTTGCTGTTGCGCTCGGGCTTGTCGGGGCAGGGGACGATGTAGTAGCCCTTGCGGTTGAATTCCTCCCAGGTGATGTCCCCGTCCTTGGCCAGCTCGGAGCTTTCAAAGTACAGCCGCGCCCAGTCGTCCTCGCTGTTGCCCTCGGTGAACTCCTGCTCCCGGCCCAGTTTGGCGGCGATGAGACGGAGGATTTCATAGTCGCTCTTGGACTCCCCCCGGGGTTCGATGGCCTTCTGCTCCCGGACGATGACCCGCCAGTTGTTGCCGATGTGGGCCATGGTGGTGTAGCCGCCGCAGGTGGCCCACTCCCCCAGGTCGTTGCGCTCGAAGTTGGTGCAGGCGGGGAGAATAATATCCGCCATGTTGGTCTCGCTGGACCACCAGCAGTCCTGGTTGACCACGCACTCCAGCTCCGGGGACTGGTACATCTTCACCCATTTATTCGTGTCGCTCAGGGTGCCCATGAAGGAGCCGCCGTAGCGGTACCACATATGCACCTTGCACTCCACCGGGTACTCGTTGATGGTGAACTGCTGCATCAGGGAGTTGCCGCAGAAGCCCTCCCCCCGGAACTCGTCCCGGCCGGTCAGGATGGCGTCGGGCACGGTCAGGCGGAACAGGCGCTGTTTGGTGGGGTTGCGGAAGCATATTTTATCCTTGGCCACGTCGGAGCGGCCCATCTGGCCGGCGGGCTCGGCGTAGCCGGGGAACCACTTGTAGCTGGCGGGGGCCCCCATGGTGGTGCCCCAGATGGACACCCCCGGCTTGCCCAGGCCCTGCATGGCCTGGAGCAGCACCATCATCCTGGCCCATTCGGTGGCGTAGGCGGCCCGGCAGGCGGTGCCCTGCCCGCCCCGGCAGCCGGAGGACAGGCAGGTGCGGCGCACGGCCCACTCCCGGGCCAGGGCGCGGATCTTCCGGGCGGGGATGCCAGACTGGGCCTCGGCCCACTCGCAGGTTTTGGGGAACATATCGTCGCTCTCGCCCATGATGTAGGCCCGGAACTCCTCAAAGCCGATGGAGCGCCGGTCCACATACTCCTTGTCGTAGGTTCCCTCGGTAATCCAGGTGTAGGCGATGGCCATGGCGATGGCGGTGTCGGATCCGGGGCGGGGGCCGAACCAGGTGCCGTCCATGACGGCGGCGGTGTAGTTGTACAGGGGGTCGATGAACACCGTCTTCATCCCCATCTCCTTCAGCCACACCCGCCAGATGTGGGACTCCTGGCCGGAGTAGGTGCCCCGGGTGGAGTCCGGGTCGTTGGACCAGAAGACAATCATCTCGGTGTTTTGCAGGCAGTCCTCCAGCAGGTTGAACTGCTCCGGCATGCCCAGCCGCCACTGGAACCCATAGGTGTGGGTGGCACCCCAGTGCCAGCCCTCCCAGGAGTCCGGGTTGTCGTACACAGGGGTGAAGTGCAGCATGTGCATGAAGCGGTGAAAGGGGCCCATCTTGTAACCCACCACGCCCCAGTTGTGGTGGGAGGAGGTCATGCCGGACAGGGTGGCCTCGCCGTAGGTGGACTGTACACGCTGGATTTCTCCGGCCACAATGTCGATGGCCTCCTCCCAGGAGATGCGCTCATAGCCGGACTTGCCCCGGTTCTGTGGGTTGCGCTCCCCGTTGGGATCCCAGTCCACCCGCTTTAAGGGGTAGAGGATGCGATCCTCGGAGTAGATGCGGTTTTTCTCCCCGTGAACCGGCGGGGACAGGCGGAATGCCTTCGGGGGAGAGTAGGTCTTGCCGTCGGAGGCCACGATGGACCAGGGCTTGGGGAAATCGCTGTCGGGGATTTGCAATGGCCGGATGCGGGTCACTCTGCCGTTTTCCACATAGACAGAGACGGGGCCGCCGCCGGTCATGTTGGTGAATACTTGCTCCATAAAGAGCTTCCCTCCTTAAATTTTTCTTGCCGTGCCGGGTGCGGCGAGGGCGCTGCGTTTGGGCGGAACCTTCTGCCGGTTTCGTTCCGCCCGGCCCCCGCAGCCGCCGCGCCGGCGGTTACAACGGTGTATATGCACGCTGAAGCCGTCCCTGGCCGCGGGGCGGTGGGGAACAGCCTGTCCCCCCTGTCCCGCATGGGGAATTACAATGATTACTTGTTATAAGTATACGCATTTACTTGGCAGTTGTCAACAGGGGATTTGTACAATCCAAAGAAAAAAACGAGAAAATTTTGGGCCGTTTTTGCAAACGCATGCCTGTTTCGGGGAAAGAAAAGCCCTCCGGCGGCCGCAGGAGGGCAAAAATGGAATTTACCGAATGCCAAAAATCAGATTCAATATCAGTCCGTAAATGACGCTGGCGGAGATGCCGTAGGCCAGAACGGGGCCGGCCAGGGTGAACAGCTTTGCCCCGGTGCCCAGAATCAGGCCCTCGCTTTTGAACTCCAGGGCGGGGGCCACCATGGAGTTGGCAAAGCCGGTGATGGGCACCAGCGTCCCGGCCCCGGCGCGTTTGGCGATTTTATCAAAAAGGCCCAGCCCGGTCAGCAGCGCCGCCAGCACCACAAAGGTGACCGAAACGGCGATGGCGGCGGCGGTTTCGCTCATGTGGAAGCTCTTATATAAATTCAGCAGCCCCTGTCCGGCGGCGCAGATCAGGCCGCCCACCGTGAACGCCCATATCATGTTTTTCCAGATCGGCGAGGGCGGCGCTTTTTTCTGCACAAACTGGTCATATTCCCGGTTGCTCATGTCCATGGCGGTATCCTCCCAGCGGTCATTTACAGCCAGTATGCCCCCGGGAAGGCCGGTTTATGCGCCCGGTCATGAGTCCTTCCGCTTTTGATCCTGGTTCTTCATAAAAAGATTCATTTTTTGTATGAAGAACCAGGATTAGACCCTTCAAAGGTTCAGATTAAGGAAGCGCTGATTAAGGAAGGACTGATTAAATCGGCAAGAGCGGATGGCGAGAAATTTTGCGAC
>JAJPXI010000227.1 GCA_021205585.1 Oscillospiraceae bacterium | reverse complement strand
TTGTCGCAAAATTTCTCGCCATCCGCTCTTGCCGATTTAATCAGTCCTTCCCTAATCAATGGAAGCGCTGGTTCAGCCGCTCTTGCCGGCTTTATCAGCGCTTCCTCAGATTCGTGCCCTCGGACACAAGCCTCAGTGCACGGTTACTCTTTTACTCTGTCTCAAAAACCTGCCGCACCACGCCGCAGAGGATCTGGGCGGTGGCTTCGGGGCCGAAGTGGCTGCTGTCAATCATCAGGTGCTGGTGCTCCATGGCGTCCTTTGTCCCGGCGAAGCGGGCCCGGTAGAGCTCCCTGGCCCGATCCATGAAGGTCAGGGTATCCTTGGCCTTTTTGGGATCCATGGACAGACGCTCCACGCAGTTTTTCAGCCGCGCTTCTTTCGGTGCGTAGATATAGATGTTCAGGCAGCGGGGGAAGTCCTGCAAAACGCTGTCGGCGCAGCGGCCCACGATGATGCAGGACTCCTGGGCGGCCAGATCCCGGATGATGTTGGACTGCACCTCAAAAATCTGCTTGTGCAGGCTGATTAGGCTGAAATCCAGGGGGTAGCGGTGGTTGGAAAAAGGGGAGGCCCCCTGCTCCTCCATATTGCTGACCTCGGAGACGGTCTGGCCCGTGCGCTTGGCCGTCTCGTCCACAATGTCCCGGTCGTAGAATTTGATGCCCAGTGTCGCGGACATCTGCTGGGCGATGGTGCGGCCCATGCTGGCAAACTGGCGGGAGATGGTAACGACGTACTTTTCCATGAAACCCCTCCTTCTACGCTTTGGCCGCCGCGGGGAGCTTCTTGCGGCGCTTCTGCATGGCGCGCACCACGCAGGACAGGGTGAAGTTGATGATGAAGTAGATGACGAAGGCCACGCCGAACAGGACGAACACGTCGGTGACGTTGACGGTGGCCTGGCCGGTGTAATTGTAGGCCACGCTCATCAGCCGGCGCACCCGGGCCATCAGCTCGATGATGGCCACGTTGGCCAGGTAGGAGGAGTCCTTAATGGTGGTGATGACCTGGCTGAGCAGGGTGGGGATGATGTTCCGGTAAGCCTGGGGCAGCACGATATAAATCATAATCTGCACCGTGCTGAAGCCCTGGGAGTGGCCGGCCTCAAACTGGCCGGGGGCCACGGAGTTCAGGCCGCCCCGGACGATCTCCGCGATGACCGAGGAGGTGAACAGAACCAGGGCCACGACCCCCTTGAACAGCAAGGACATTTCGGCGCTGGACAGGCCCAGCATCTGCCGCTTCAAAAAGGCGGGGGTGGGGAAAAAGACCAGGCAGATGAAAATCCACAGCAGCAGGGGCGTGTTGCGGAAAATTTCAATGTAGGCGGTGGCGATCCACTTGAACGCCCGCTGCCAGCCCTTGACGCAGTAGTTCCGGGCCAGGGCCAGGATGCTGCCCAGCACCAGCCCGATGCACACCGCCAGCACGGAGATCACCAGGGTAAAGGCCACGCCCTTGAGAATGTAGAGCAGCAGCGCCCCGTTTGTCAGCATGGACAGGCTGGCCTGTAAGTCGCTCATCATAAGACCGCCTCCTCTTCTTCCGTTTCGGGCTGGGTGGTGGCGGCGTTCACCTGCCGCTGCTCCCGCTTTTTCAGCGAGGTCTCCCAGGCGCTGGCCAGGGAGGACAGGGGGAAGCAGACGATGAAGAAGATGATGCCGCAGGCCACATAGGCCGGGGCGTAAGCGCCGCCGGTGGTGGCGCCGGTGACAAAGCTGTAAGTGACGGAAATCAGGTCGGCGCCGCCGATGATGTACAGGCAGGAGGTGTTCTTAATCAGGTTGACCACCTGGTTGACCATGGGGGGCAGGATGATTTTAATGCTCTGAGGCAGGATGATATAATACATCATGCCGCTGTAGGAGAAGCCCTGGGAGCGGGCGGCCTCAAACTGGCCCTTGGGGATGGACTGGATGCCCGCCCGGATGACCTCCGACATATAGGCCCCGTGGTAGACACCAAGGGAAATCATGCCGGTGTACAGAATACCGATGCTATGGCCGGAGAAGGCCAGTACATAGTAGAGGAAGCACAGCTGCACCACCACCGGGGTATTCTGGATAAACTCCACATACACCCGGGCGATACCCCGCAGCACCTTTTTTTCGCTGGTGGACATCAGGCCGAAAATAATGCCCAGGGCCAGAGCCAGCAGCAGCCCGATGGCGGCGGTGGCCGCCGTGGTGCCCAGGCCCTTTAGAAAGCTGGCCCGAAAGGCCCAGACCTTCGCCCAGGAGGCCGCGTTCAACAGTCCCAATTCTCCTCAACTCCTCTGAAAATCAATGTATCTTGTGCCCTGGAATGTCAGCCTTCCCCTGTCCCCCTCCATCAGGCGGTCATACTCCTGTCCGGTCACCGAAAGCTCGATTTGCTCGCCGCTGTCTGTCTGGAATGTGACGAGGCGTCGAACATTCGCCGTGGTGTGATAGCCGTGGGCCCCGGTGGCGTCGCCCGCCACGGGGTGCCGGGCGTAGGTGACGTCCTCCCGGCGGGAGCGCACCCAGGCTTCCATCGTCAGCCGGGGGGCGCGGTTGTTCTCGCTCCACTGGACGATGCCCCGCACAAGGGCGATTGCGAAGATGGCGATGGCCGCCGCCCCAATCAGCGCGGACAGAGCGCCGAAACCGGTTCCAAAGGCCCCCATCACGATCCCCTCTTTCAACAGACTTTCCGCTCTCAAGCACGAACCGGAACCCGGTTCGCATTTGAGAACGCCCTCCCCCGGCCGGGCCGGAGCCCGGTTGGGGGAAGGACGAGTCCTGAGACGGATTAGTCGATGCCGTTGCTCTCGATCAGGCTGTCGATGGTGCCGTCGGCCAGCCAGCCGGTGATCAGATCCTCGCACAGGGCGGACATGCCGGAGTCCTTGGTGGTGGCGATGCCGTAATCCTGGGCAGCGAACTCCTCGTCGATGTAGGAGCGGCTGTCGGTGTTGTAGATGGACAGGATGGACTTATCCACGCAGAAGGCCTGCACCTCGTCGGCGGACAGGGCGGTGGAGATGGCGGGATAGTCATCGTAGACCTGGAAGGAGACGCCCTCGGTCCAGGTGGTGGCGTCAAAGGTGTCGGAGCTGTAATCCGCGCCCTCGATGATGCCGTTGTCAATCAGGGCTTCCACCAGGGAACGGGCGGAGGTGGAGCCGGAGGAGACGCCCACGATAGCGCCGTTATCCACCAGATCCTGCAGGGAGGTGATGCCGGAGGCGTTCTCCACCAGGACGGAGACATAGTCGGTGTAATAGGGGGTGGTGAAGTCCCAGCTCTCCTTGCGCTCCTCGGTGATGGTGAAGGTGGCCAGCACGCAGTCGATGTCGCCGGAGTCCAGAAGCTCGGTGCGGGTGGCGGCGGTGACGGTGGTGAATTCCACCTCAACGCCCAGGTAGTTGGCAATCAGGTTGGCCAGGTCGATCTCCAGGCCGGAGCGCTCGCCGGTCAGGGTGTCCTCATAGCCGAAGCCCTCCACGGCGTCCTTCACGCCCACCTTCAGCACGCCGGAGGAGATGATGGCGGCCACGTCGTCGCCGTAGGACGCGGGATCGGTCTCGCTGTCCTCCCCGCTGTCGGTGGTTTCGCTGTCGGCGCTGACGGTGGAGTCGTCGTCGCCGGAGTCGCCGCTGCTGCTGGTGCAGGCGGACAGGGCCAGCAGGGACAGGCACATAGCCAGGGCCAGAAGGAGTGATAAGTACTTTTTCATTTTCATTGTTTGACCTCCTAAAAATAAGATGAATTGCGCCAGGAGCGGCGCATACGAAAAGCGGGAGCCTTTCGTATATAGTAAGCCGCTGATGCGGACTTGCTACCGATTGAATAAAAGGCGGATTTATCGGATGATCTTGCCCAAAAACTGCTTTACCCGCTCATTTTCCGGGTTGGTGAAGAAGTGCTCCGGGGTGCCCTCCTCGATAATCTGCCCGTCGGCCATAAAGACCACCCGGTCGGCCACCTGGCGGGCGAAACCCATCTCGTGGGTAACCACCACCATGGTGATGTTCTCCCTGGCCAGTTTAATCATCACGTCCAAAACCTCCTGGATGGTTTCCGGATCCAGGGCGGAGGTGGGCTCGTCGAACAGGATAATCTTGGTCTGGGCGCACAGGGCGCGGGCGATGGCGATGCGCTGCTGCTGGCCGCCGGACAGGGTGGCGGGGTAGGCGTGGGCCTTGTCGGTCAGGCCCACCACGTCCAGATAGTGGAATGCGATTTCCTCGGCCTCCTTCTTGCTCTTGTGGTGGAGCTTGGTGGGGGCCAGGGTCAGGTTGCGCAGCACGGACATATGGGGATAGAGGTTGAACTGCTGGAACACCATGGAGGTGGATTCCCGCACGATTTTGGTTTTATTGTGGGAGGTCAGTTCTTTGCCGTCGATGAACACCCGGCCGCTGGTGGGCTCCTCCAAAAAATTCATGCAGCGGACGGTGGTGGACTTGCCGGAGCCGGAGGGGCCGATGATGACCAGCTTCTCCCCCTCCGCAACCTGCAAATTAACGTCCTTCAGCACATGCAGCTCGCCGAAGAACTTGTTGACATTCTCCATCCGAATCACAGCTTGCACCTCTCTCTTTTCAAAAATTCAAAGCCTGCTCCCCGACGTTTGGAAACCGCCCGGGCTTAAGGAAGCACTGATTAAATGCGCCTGCGGCGGCTGGCGGAACTTTTCCGCCA
>JAJPXI010000140.1 GCA_021205585.1 Oscillospiraceae bacterium | reverse complement strand
CTACCGCGCCATTTGGTGGGAACAACAGGGCTCGAACCTGTGACATCATGCTTGTAAGGCATGCGCTCTCCCAGCTGAGCTATGCTCCCCTGTGGGCGGCCTGCCCGCGCCCCGCTGCCGCCCGGTTTCCAAGCGACAGCAGATATTATACTAAAAGATTCCCGGAATGTCAACAATAAAAATAATGTTATTTTCTTTTAATTTATTCCTCATTTTGTGCCATTCCCGGCCCGGCCCGGAAACAGCGTATGTTTTGCGCCCGCCGGCGCATACTAAAGCCGGAATCTGCGGAAAACCTGGTCGGGCGCTCTGCTCATCCCGGCTTTCCGAAAAAGAAGGAGGAAACAAGGGTGATTGTGGACAAAATCGCTTTGGTTCTGGCCATCATCGGCGGCCTGAACTGGGGCCTGGTGGGTATTTTCAAATTTGACCTGGTAGCCTTTCTGTTCGGCGGCTCGGGCAGCGCGCTGAGCCGGGTGATCTATACGCTGGTGGGCCTGGCCGCCCTGTGGTGCATTTCCCTGCTGTTCCGCAATACAGACGCGGCGGACGAGCGGGCCTGAGCGCTTTCGGGCATGGGGTTTTCAGGAGGCCGCAGCCGTAAAAACGGCTGCGGCCTCTGCGGTCATCCCCCCAGCCGGAACAGGCGGGCGGCATTGCCACCCATGACCAGGCTGCGGGCCTACTCTGTGATGTCCAGGTTTTTCAAAAATTCCACTCCATCTACAATCATTTTCGGTTCCTCCGTTTTCAAGTATACGGCGCGGGTGCGATTTTGTCCCGCCCCTTTCCCAAATTGTAGCCCTGTTTTTCCCGGCTGTCTGCAGCATATGGTAACAAAAAGAAATTTTCATGATTTGGAATTTCTTCTTTCCCCTGTCACCGGCCTTTCTCCCCGCGCATACATTAAACCGATACCTTTGTCATCGGAGGGAACGCTATGCGGGAGGACGGGAAAATCCGTTATTTTCTGGGGTGCGAGTCCCCTGGGGGCTTTTACTCCCTTTACGGCCGGCTGGCCGACCCGGCCTGGGCCGAAACGGTCTACATATTAAAAGGCGGCCCCGGCTGCGGGCAAACGGAGCTGCTGCGCCGGGTGGCCCGATGCAGCGAGGCGCTGGGGGAGCCGGTGGAGTACATTTTATGCCCCGGCGGCCCGGAGGAGCTGGACTGCCTGGTTCTTCCCGTCCGGAAAACCGCCCTCATCGACGGCGGGGCTCCCCATGTGGTGGAGCCGGCCTGTCCGGGGGCGGCAGAGCGGTATGTGGATTTGAGCGGGGCCTACGACCACGCCGCCCTGCGCCCCCTGCGCCCGGAATTGACGGCCCGCCTGGCCGCAGTCCGGGACTGCCGCCGGCGGGCGGGGCGCTGCCTGGGGGCGGCGGAGGAAATCAGGCGGGACGTGCGGGCGATTCTGGCCACCCCCACCCTGCGGGAGCGGGCCGTCCGGCGGGCCCAGGGAATCCTGCGCCGGGAGATTCCCCCGCGGGGCGGCGGCGCAGGCCTGGCGCGGCAGCTTTTTTTGGACGCCGTCACCGGCCGGGGTCTTCTCCGGCTGGACGGAACCGTCCTGGCGCTGTGCCGCCGCGTGTATGTGCTGGAGGACGGCTGGGGACTGTCCCACCTGCTGCTGTCCCACCTGCTGGGGGGCGCGCTGGCGGCGGGGTACGGCGCGGCGGCCTGCCCCTCCCTCCTGTGCCCCGGACGGCTGGCGCATCTGCTAATCCCGGAATTGTCCCTGGGCTTTGTGTCGGCCAGCCCCGCCCTGCCCTACCGGGGCGGGCGCTGGCGCACCGTCCATATGGACGCCATGGCCGAAACGGAGGGCCGGAACCGCCCCCGCCTGCGCTTTGCAAAAAAAATGACCCAGGCGCTGCTGGAGGAGGCGGCCCAGGCCCTGGCCGAAGCCGGGGATGCCTGGGCGGACGCGCAAGCTCTGTACCGCCCCCATGTAAATACGGCCTGGGCAGAGCGGGCGGCGGAACGGTTAATGGAAGAAATTTTTGACGGGGCAGCTCCTCTCATACTCTCTTCAGATTAAAATGGGACATTTTAATCTGAACTTTTGAAGTGTCCAAGAGCCGCGCAAAAGCGCGGTTGACACTTCAAAAGGCGTCTCATACGAAATCTACGCCGTTGCGACGGCTATGAAAACAAGCCATTTTTAATGTCTTGTTTTCATCAGATTTCAGTATCACCCGTGCATCGCCCGGTAAGCCGAGGGCTTTAACCCCACCTGGCGGGTGAAAATGCGGCTGAAATACTTGCTGTCGGCATACCCCACCGCCTCGCCGATGGCGGCGATGCTCATGTCCCCCTGGCGGAGCATGGCCTTGGCCCGGTCGATGCGGTAGCTGGTCAGATAGTCGGAAAAATTCTGTCCCGTCTCCTTTTTGAACACAATGCTCAGATAGGAGGCGTTCAGATGGACGTGACGGGAAATTTCATCCAGGGTCAGGGTGCGCATATAGTGCCGGGCGATGTACTCCTTGGTCTCCCGCACCGGGCGGCTGCTGCGCCGGGCCTGGGCGCAGGCCTTCATCTGTTCCTCCGTCCATCTGAGCAGGGCTGCCTGGGTTTCGGCCAGGGATGTGGCGTCTCCCAGCAGGTGGAGGATGCGCAGATGCTCCTCCTCCCCGATTTCCTCATAGCCCGCCTGGGCGCAGGCGTCCATCACGGCGTCGATGGCGGTGTGGCAGATGTCGATGACCACCGCCGGGTCGCAGTAGGGGGAGACGGGGGAAAAGGCGCTGCGCACGGCGTAAGAGAAAGCGCGGGTGTCCAGAATGGCGGCGCTGCCCCGTATCTCGCTGAGCAGGGTGGAGGTCAGCACGTCCTCGGTTTTAATGTCGTCAAATTTCATCCGGCCATACCGATACATCCGGTTGCGCCCCTGGAGGACGCCGCAGCGAACCGCCCGCTCGGCGGTGTCCAAAGTGCGGCGCAGGCGGCAGCTCTCATTCTCCGGCAGGCCCACGCCGATGCAGAAGCCCACGCCGGAACAGCCCCGCTTGTGCAGGTGGGCCTGCATCACGTCCAGCAACTCGGACAGCCGCTCCTCCACCCCGCTGCCGGCGTCGTAATTCATGGTGATGGTCAGGCGCTGGCAGCTCTGCACCAGGGGCACCATTTCATAGCAGATGGGGTCCAGGCGGGCCCGCAGGGCCTCCGCCAGGGCGGGCAGGAAAATCTCCCGCTCCTCCTCCGGCAGGCCGTCCACCACCAGGATGGCCGTTTGGAAAATGCCCTCGTGGAAGTGGAAATGGTATTTCTGATTCAGCGTTTCGATGGACAAATCCTTGGGGGGCGTAAGGCCGGTGAAGGCCTCCATGAAGGAGTTGCGCAGCAGTTTACGGGTGCGGAACACCTGCTCGTTGATGTCCTGGCTCTCCCGGATGCGCTTGCGCTGGCCCAGCTTTTCCAGCACCCGCTCCAGCTCGTCCTTCTCCAGGGGCTTGGTTAAGTACTCCTCCACCCCCAGGCGCATGGCCCGCTGGGCGTACCCGAAGCGGCGGTAGCGGCTGACGATGACAAATTCGCACTCCAGCCCCCGCTCCCGAATCTGGGAAATCAAATCCAGCCCGTTCAAATTCTCCAGGCAGATTTCCATGAACACCACGTCCGGCCGCAGGCGCAAAACGGCTTTCAGCGCCTCCGCGCCGCCGCAGGCCCCGATAATCTGGGCGTTCCACCTGTCCCAGTCTGTCAGGCGCTGGATGCGCTCCAGATCCTTCTCATTTTGTTCGATGAGCAAAGCGGTCAGCACGGCGGCTCCCCCTTCTTCTATGTCTTTGTAAAAATATTATACCCGCTCTGCGCCGCCCCGTCAAGACGAAAACAGGAAGATTTGCGGCGAACCGCTCAAAATTTATCGTTTTCTTCCCCCCTGGTTTGGATATTTTCCCGATTTTCTTTCATACTAGGGAAGGACTGATTCAATCGGCAAGAGCGGGTGGCAGAAGATTTTGGTTCAGAAAAAGGCGCAGAAGCGCAGGCGTACTTGATGTACGTCAAGCTTTTGCAACGCATTTCTAGGCCAAAAGATTTTGCCAGCCGCCGCAGGCGCATTGAATCAGCACTTCCCTGATAAGGGGAAAGGAGGCGGCATCTATGGGCAATCGACGGCAGGGCCGGCAGACCCTTCTCTTCCCCTCCGCCCCGGCCCTCATCGGCTGGGGCAACGCGGCGGGAAAAAAGGAGGGGGAAGGCCCTCTTGGGGGACAGCTGGACGAGCTGTCCCAGGACGACACCTTTGGACAGAAGACCTGGGAGAAAACGGAGTGCGTCATGCAGCAGCGGGCGCTGGAACACGCCCTGGCCCGGGGCGGCAAAAAGGGGGAGCAGCTGGACGTCCTGCTGGCGGGGGATCTGGTCAACCAGTGCATCTGCTCCTCCTTCGCCGCGCGGGAGCAGCAGGCGCCCTTCCTGGGGCTGTACGGGGCCTGCTCCACCATGGGGGAGAGCCTGCTGCTGTGCGCCGCCCTGGTGGATGCGGGGTACGCAAACCTGGCGGCGGCGGTGACTTCCTCCCACTTCTGTACGGCGGAGCGGCAGTACCGCACCCCCGTGCAGTACGGCGGCCAGCGCACCCCCACCGCCCAGTGGACGGTCACGGGGGCGGGGGCCGTCCTGGTGTCCGGCTGTGGCGGGGGGCCAAGAATCACCGCCGCCACCGTGGGCAGGATTGTGGACAAAG
>JAJPXI010000211.1 GCA_021205585.1 Oscillospiraceae bacterium | reverse complement strand
CTGGACAGCACGGCCAACCCCTTCAGCGACCTGAGCGAGAGCAGTTACGCCTATGACGCCGTGCTGTGGGCCTACAGCGTCGGCGTGACCGCAGGAACCACCGCGCCCGTTACAGACAGCAGCGGCAACGTGACCACCCAGGGTATCCTGAACGGGACGGGCACCTGCAAGCGCGCCCAGATGGTCACCTTCCTCTACCGCTATGAGGTGGAACCTTTGAGCTGATTTGCCAGCCCCTGGCGGGTACATAAGGCGCGACATAAATAAAAATTCAGCCCCCCGTTTCCTTTTTATGCTCGAAAAGGAAACGGGGGCCGTTTTTGTTTCGCTACGCCGCCGGGCTGTCGGGAGGAATCAGGGGCAGGGAGAGAGTGATTTCAAACAGGTTCCCGTCCAGCCGAGCGCTCAGGCGGCCCTCCATCCGCTCGCTTAATCCACGGGCGATGGACAGGCCCAGGCCGGTGGAAGACCGGGTGCGGGCGCTGTCCTGCCGGTAGAAGCGGGAGAAAATCTGCTCCATGTCCAACTTTTCCGGCTGGGCCACCCGGTTGGTGCAGGTGAAGCGGGCCTGGGCTTTGTCCGCGCGCAGGGTCAGCCGGATGTCCCCGTCCCCGTGGAGCAGGGCGTTTTTCAGCAGGTTTTGCAGAACCCGCTCCAGGGCCTCCGGGCTGCCCGACACCCAGCAGGGGGCGTCCTGGATTTCCAGCTCCGGCTGGACGCCCCCGGCCTTCCACTGGTCGTAGAAGGAAAAGATGACGTCCAGCAGGCATTTGTGCAGATCCACCGGCTCCAGCTCCAGCTGCCAGTTGTCGTTTTGCAGCCGGGTGAAGGTGAACAGCCCCTCCAACAGCCGCTTCAAATCGTCGATGCGCCTGCGGATGACGGGGGCGTACCGCTGCCGCTGCTCCGGGTGCTCCTCCAGCAGCTGAAAATAGCCGTCCAGGGAGGTCAGGGGGGTGCGGATGTCGTGGGACAGGTTGGTGATTGCCTCCATCAGCTGCTCCTGGCCGGCCCTGGCCGTCCGCTCCGCCTGCGCCGTCCGCTCCAGCAGGTCGTTGATTTCCTCCGCCAGCTCGTCCAGCCCGCACAGGGGGAGGGGGCTGCGCAGAGGCATATTGGAGGCGTGCTTTTTGAGAAAGTCCAGCTGACGGCGCAGGGCCGCCGTACACCGCCGCAGGGCGAGCAGCAGCAGGAGCAGCAGCGCGCAGCCAATCGAAGTTAGAACGGCCCAGAGCAGCACGAAACATCCCCCCCTATTACACGTCCCGCCGGTGCAGCAGCAAAACGGACAGCAGCAGACTGCCCAGGGCAAATCCACAGCCCACAGTCAGTGTGCGCAGGACATCCTGTGTGGACATGGACGGAGAAATCGCGGCCACATTGGTCTCTAGCACATATTGTTCCAGCCGGAAGCTTTCCAAACCGGGCAGCTTTTGCAGCAGCCAATCAAGCATCACATAGATTAGAGAGAAAACATTGCAGCTGATTAAAATTCCAAGGGTCATGCTCAGCGCGGAGCTTCGGGTAAGCAAACAAAGCAGCATAATGACCCAGCTAAAGGCCAGGTGCAGAAGGTACTGCAGCCCCAGCATCTGCAACAGAGCGCTCGGAGAGCCGAGGGTGATTCCGTCCTGGAACAGGCACAGTCCTGCCGCCCCGTTCAAAGCTGCGCTCAGTCCCACCAGAATGGCCACCTGCACCGCCACTGCCGTCCCTTTCGCCAGCGCCAGCCGCCCCCGACCGGGCAGCTGCCCGGCGATATTTTTGACGAATCCGTTTTTATAATCGGCCCGGGTGAATATCGCCGTAAACACCGCGCAGAGAATGAAATACATTCCGCTGGAGAACAGCGTTTGATTCAGCTCCTCCCAGCTTGCAGCGTGGTTCAGCCACGCCTCGTTGGTCTCCACTGTCAGTCCAACTTCCGCTTCATATATGCTATCTTCTGTTTCCGCACTTTCTGTTGCCTCTTCCGGCTGTATTTGACTTTCCGCTTGCATTTCAGTCAAATCCCACCGGAGGAGAAGGACGTTGAGTGCTGCCATCAGTAAAATGACTGCCAACATCACAAAAAAAGAACGGGAGCGAAGCAGAAAGCGCAGCTGCATTCGAATCAAATTATACATGTTTCTGCCCTCCCGTCAGCTTCAGATAGTAATCCTCCAGATTTTCGTTTTTCTCGCACAGGGAGAGCACCCGCACCTGCTGCTGCATCAGCGTCATGGCGATGTCGCCGCTGCCGCCCAGCCGCTCGAAAATCTGAATCACGCCGTCCTGGGTTACCCGATAGTCGGAAATGCCCATCTCCTCCAGAACAGTGCAGGCCCGCTCTGTGGGTTGGGCAATCAGTTCGATGTGCTCCCGGCATTTGGCCGCCAGTTCCTCTCGCGTGACCTGCTGGAGCAGGCATCCCTGGTGAAGAAAGCCGTAGCTTGTGGCGATTTTGGACAACTCCTCTAAAATATGGCTGGAAATGAGGAAGCTCACCCCATAGGTTCGGTTCAACTCCTCGATCATGTCCCGAATTTCTGCGATGCCCTGGGGATCCAGGCCGTTGATTGGCTCGTCCAGAATCACCAGGTCTGGCCGCCCCACCAGAGCCAGGGCGATTCCCAATCGCTGCTTCATCCCCATGGAAAATTTGCCGACCTTTTTGCTGCCCGCGTTGGACAGCCCCACTGTGTCCAGCAGCTTTTGCGGCCAACGCTTGTCCCGTCCGCCCAGGGCGGTGTACTTCAGCATCAGATTTTCCTGAGCGGACAGGGCAGGGAAGATCCCAGGCGCTTCGATCAATGCGCCCACCCGGCTCAAGGATTGACGTGGGGGCCGCTCTCCAAACAGGGAGAAGTCCCCTGCGGTGGGACGGGCCAGACCGCAGATTAGCTTGAGAAGGGTGGTTTTGCCGGCCCCGTTGCGGCCGATCAAGCCGTAAATTTCTCCCTGACCCATGGACAGGCTGACGTTGTTGACCGCCGCATGCCGCCCGTATCGTTTGGTCAGGGAAACGGTGCGCAGGATTTCTTCCATATGTCATCACTCCCTTGCCACTATCTTATCAGACAAGGTTCAATTCCTCGCAAAGAAAGGGTAAAGAAAGATTAAAGATTACGGTGCCAGCCGGAAGCCGACGCCCCAGACCGTCTCAATCAGTTCCTCGTCTGAGACGGCCTTTAATTTTCTTCGGATGTTGCTGATATGGACATTGATGGTTTTATCCTCCCCGATGTAATACTCCTCCCAGGCGTGCTGGTAGATATCCTGCTTGGAGAAAGCCCGGCCAGGGTGGGATAAAAGCAGCTCTACGATTTGGAACTCCTGCTTTGTAAAGGAAATCTCCTTGCCATTCATGGAGGCCCGATGGGAGTGGCTGTCCAGGCGCAGGCCCCGGTGGAACAGAACCTCCGCCGCCCCGGAGGGGCCGGAAAACCGCCGCAACTGCACGGCGACCCGCGCGGTCAGCTCCTTGAGCTCAAAGGGCTTGGTGATATAGTCCTCCGCCCCGGCCTCCAGCAGGGCCACCTTGCTGTCCAGTCCGTCCTTGGCTGAGAGGACGATGACCGGAACCCGGCCCAGCTCCCGCAGCTTATCCAGCAGGCGCTCCCCGCTGAGCCCCGGCAGCATCAAATCCAGCACAATCAAGTCAAAGCTCTCCTGCCGCGCCCGCAAAAGCCCCTCGGTGCCGGAAAAGGCCTGGGTGCAGCGGTGGCCCGCTTCGGCCAGCGCCTCGGCGGCCATATTGTTGATGTCGGCGTCGTCCTCCACGATTAAAATATGGGACATGGCGGTTCTCTCCTCTATGTGTAATCAATTCCATATAGCAGCCCCGGCGGTTTTCCCTCCGGGGCTGCTGCTACTGCGGATTGAATCGGTGGTTTGTAGGGTGGAAAGAGGTAACGGGGCCCCTGCATGGAGCGCAGCCATTGCCGCGCTGAGCTATCCGGCCTCTTTGATGATGTTGTTTACATACTTCTTAAAGGATCGAGGCAGACTGCAGTACACCGTGCCCACCAGTGCGTAATTGCCGGCATCGGACAGGTAACGAATTTCCACTTGGTTCCCGAAATAGATGATGTGGGTGGGTTGCCCATCGATGGCAGCCTTTTCATAATCCTCCGGGTTCCAGCCGTTGAACATGACCAGGATGGATTGGATTTCCTCCGGGTCGCTGGTGGTGAAAATCTCCTCGTCCTCCTCGTCCGTGAAGGAGCAGGCCACGACTGTGACCGTTTCGATGGAGTCAGCAACATCCTGAAACAAAGGGTTGTTTTTCAGTTCGGTGGAATTCGAGGAGGAGCAGCCACCCAGCAGCATCGCGGCAACCATACACAGACAGAGCAGGGACTTTTTCATGCCCAATCAACTCCTTTTTGCCTTACATTATGGGGATGCAAAACGCATCCATGGTTTGATAAGCGCCAGTATCTGTTGCAACCGTATACTCCACAGAAAAACGAAATACTATTTCTCCATCTTGTACAAAAAGACGTATATTTTCAACCTTCAATACTTGGAACCAAACCTATGAACTTTACACAAACTATTATACACTATCGCTCGAAGCCTGTTTCTTACGACTACTTTAAGAAAGTGAACTGCGGTATTCCAAGAACAAAATTAATAAATCATGGGAATCGCCATCTTCTCTTTACAACTTTATTAAGGAAGCACTGATTAAATGCGCCTGCGGCGGCTGGCGGAACTTTTCCGCCAAAAGCGCGTTGCAAAAGTTTGA
>JAJPXI010000146.1 GCA_021205585.1 Oscillospiraceae bacterium | reverse complement strand
TTTGTCGCAAAATTTCTCGCCATCCGCTCTTGCCGATTGAATCAGTCCTTCCATAACAGGTGATATGGCAAATGAGATTTTCGTATAGCAGCGGCCTTTGGCGGCACGGGACGCGATTTTGAAAATGAAGTCATGCCGGAAACCACCCCCAAATGCGTTGGAAGGAAATTTCCTCGTCCCTCTCAAGCGGGCGCACACACAGGTGCGCCCCTACGAAAAGATTGAAAGGAAGCGCGTAAATCCGGCAAAAGTGCAAAAATACAGGAAAATTGCAGGTGCTGAACAGAAGCAAATCATCAACAGCAACCAGCGGCAGCAGCCATAGACAGGTTTACACAAAAGCAGCCGGCCACCCATTTTTTGCAGGCCTCCGCAAATTGCACTTCGCCTGGAAAGCCGATTTTCAAGCGTTACAGCGCAGGGGGAGGAAAAAGGCCGCCGGTCTGCAAACACGTTTTTGGGCGCTCTCAACGTACCCTTTTCGATTGCAAACCCGGCTCACGCCCAGGGGTTCAGCGGGTGCTCGGCGGACAGGGCACTGTAATGGTTGCACAACTCGTCGATGAAGCGGGTTTTGGCCGTGCCCGCGCCGGTGTCCAGCCAGACGGCGCTGATGTTCAGGGGGTGGTTCAGGGGAATCATGCGGAACAGAGGCATGCTGCAGGCCCCGGTCCAGGCGCAGGTGACCTGCACTCCCGCCCCCCCCTGCAGGCGCATCAGCACGGAGGCCGAGCTGGGGATGCGCTCGATGTTTGGGGTGAAGCCCGCCTTGCGGCACACGTCCACCGCCAGCTGCTCCATGGGGTTGCTGCCGGTTCCGTCGGGGGAGATGACGTAAAAGGGGTCGTCCCGGAAATCCTCCAGCGTCAGGGTTTCTTTCTGGGCCAGAGGGTTCAGGGTGGAAAAAAGCATCACCGCCGGGGCGGACGTGACCGTGCGCATGGACAGCTCCGGCCGGTTTCCCACGGTAATCTCCAGGGTAACGGCGATGTCGATGGCCCCGTTTTGCAGCGCGTCCAGCACGGCCACATGGTTATAGCCGTCCAGATTGATTTTCATTTCCGGGTATTTTTCGTCCCGCAGGCGGCGCAGCTGGGGGGAGAAGGAGGACATATCCCACCCGTCCAGGCAGCCCAGGCGGACGGTGCCGGCCTCCTGGGTGTCCAGCCGCCGGGCGGCATCCCAGATGGTCTGGAAGTCGGTCTGGTATTTTTGGAAAAAGCGGTAGAACAGCTTGCCCGCCTCGGTCAGCTGGATGCCGGAGTGGGTGCGCTGGAGCAGGGTCAGGGACAAATCCTTTTCCAGTGAGGACACCTGCTTGCTGACGGCGGGCTGGGAGATGTACATATGGGCGGCGGCGCGGGAAAAACTCTGGTACTTGGACACCGCCATGAAACACTCGACTTGGGCATGGGTCATAGAAAAGTCCTCCTTTTTCACCATGAACTGGCCTGACCGGAGGGTCGGGCCAAGGGGGGCGTTCCCTGCGGGGGGCGTTTTTTTGCGTGAAAGCGGCCGCGGGGAAAAATTTTTTGGGGAGCGCCGCCCTCTCCGCCCCTGAATGCCGGTGGGGGCGGGAGGCGAAAAACGCCTGGAAACGCTAAGATTCTCTCGTGATTGCTATTATAGCACATGCATGGCTATAAGTAAATAGTTATATCAAAATAAGTGAAAAGATATTTGCTATTCTGTGAACGGTGTGTTAAAATCCGTTTGAAAGCAGGGGGAGAGCAAGCCGCCTTTTGGCGAAATTGACGAACCCCCGTTTTCAGGGGCACATTGCCCAAAGCAATGTGCGCCGATGTGGAGTCCTTCCTTTCTCACCATCCTGACTCTGCGGCCCGGCTGGCCATGCCGGTGCCACCGGGCCGCGGGGGAGGGGCTCATACACACCGGTGCGCAAACGATGCCACAGGCATCTCGATCCAAAAGAAAAAGAGTGAGGAAGGGAGGATCGAAACCTGTTCCTGGCCGTCCGGCGGCAAAAACGGGCGGCGCATTCTGACATTTGCCCCAAAAAATCTACAAGGAAAGGAAGGAAGGGGTATGAGCATTACTCCACTGACGGTCGGCGTCATCGGGATCATCGTATTGTTCGTTCTTCTGATTATGGGAATGAATATCGGCACCTGCATGATGGCCATCGGCTTCTTCGGAAGCTGGATCGTCTACATCGTAAAGGGTAAGACCATCGCCCAAGGGCTGACATCCGCCTTTACCTGCTTTAAGGTCATTCCCTTTACCCAGGCGACAAACTATTCCTTTGTCGTTATCCCAATATTCGTGCTAATGGGCCAGATCTGTTATTACTCAGGGATGTCCGCTGGCCTGTACGACATGTGTCAGAAACTCTTGGGAAGAATAAAAGGCGGCCTGGCCATGTCAACTGTAGTGGCCTGCGCCCTGTTCGGCGCCATCTGCGGCTCCTCCGCCGCCACCGCCGCCACCATGGGCGTGGTAGCCCTGCCTGAGATGAAAAAGCACGGATATGACGACGGGCTGTCCTGCGGCTCCATCGCCGCCGGCGGCACCCTGGGCATCCTGATTCCCCCCTCCACCGGCTTTATCCTCTTCGGCATTGTGTCCGGCGAGTCGGTGGGCAAGCTGTTCGCCGCCGGTATCATCCCCGGCATCGTGCTGGCGCTGTGCTTCTGCGTGACCATTTACATCATGTGCACGGTCAACAAAAAGCTGGCGCCTGAGACCGTCAAGTATAGCTGGAAGGAAAAGCTGCTGTCCCTGAAGGGCGGCATCATGATGGTCATCCTGTTCGCCATCGTCATCGGCGGCATTCTGACCGGTTACTTCACCGCCGTGGAGGCCTCCGCCGTGGGTACCGTCATTTCCTTCATTTATCTGCTGGCCCGCCGCCGCTTCACCTTTAAGGTTTTGATGGACTGTATGCGGGAGACGGTGAAGACCAGCGGCATGATTTTCCTGATTCTCATCGGCGCCTATGTGTTCGGCAACTTCCTGACCACCTCCGGCCTGAGCACCGCTTTGTCCACCTTCGTGGCCGGCCTAAATGTCAGCCGGTATATTATCCTGGCCATTGTGCTGGTCATCTACGCCATCCTGGGCTGCCTGATGGACTCCCTGGCCATGGTTATGCTGACCGTTCCCATCTTCTACCCCATCCTGGTCACCACCCTGGGCTTCAACGGCATCTGGTACGGCGTGATCATGGTCATGGTCATGGAGATGGGCCTGATTACCCCGCCCGTGGGCATGAACGTGTACATCGTCTCCGGCGTGGCCAAGGACGTACCCCTGCAGAAGATTTTCAAGGGCGTGGCGCCTTTGATTCTGGGCATGGTGGCGGCCATCCTGATCGTCATCATCTTCCCCCAGCTGGCCACCTGGCTGCCCAGCATGACCGTGGGCAACGGCTGATACCCGTTTCCTGAACCTTTTTGTCCCCAAGGCGGCGGCGCTCCCGCCCCTGGCCGCGCTCTGCGCGGAACATATTAAAGGAGGAATCCGAAATTATGAAAACCACAAGAAAACTGCTCGCTCTGTTCCTGTCCCTGGCCCTGTGCCTGACCCTGTTCTCCGCCTGCGGCGGCAGCAGCAGCGGCGACGACAGTTCCACAAGCAACAGCTCCAGCAGCAATGATGGTAAGGTCTATACCCTGACCGTGGTCAACCACGATTCCGCCAGCTCCATGGGCGAGACCTGGCTGGAGACCATCCTGGGCTATATCGAGGAGGAGTCCGACGGGCAGATTCAGTTTGACTACAAAGCCGGCGGCTCCCTGTATGGCGCCACCGAGACCATCGACGCCGTGAAGGACGGCTCCGCCGACATTTGCTGGTGGACCACCGGCTCCTACTCCGGCCGCTTCCTGGTCAGCGAGTTCATCAACCTGGTGGGCAACGGCATCGACAACGCCCAGCTGGCCAGCGCCGTCATCAACACCATGTACAACGAGATGGAAGAGGTTCAGGACGAGTACACCGACTGGCATGTTCTGGCCCTGCACGGCACCTCCTGCTCCCCCATCTCCACTGTCAGCACAAAGATTGAGTCCGTCAGCGACCTGACCAACCTGCGCCTGCGCGTGGCCGGCACCGTGCCCTCCGCCTACCTGTCCGCCCTGGGCTGTGAGCCCATCGCCATGGCCACCTCCGAGGTGTACGACAACCTGTCCAAGAACGCTCTGGACGGCATGTGCAACGACTGGCACAACATCGACTGCTTCAACCTGTATGAGCCCATCAACTACTGCATGGACGTCTCCCTGAACATGACCTGCTCCGGCGTGTTCATGAATCAGGACACCTATGACTCCCTGCCCTCCGACCTGCAGGCCCTGTTTGACAAGTACTTCGCCAGCTACTACGCCGCCGACATGGCCGGTTATTGGTGGGACTCCTGCCGCTACTGGGTGGCCGACGAGATGGAAGAGAACGGCGTGGAGATCTACGAGCCCTCTGACGAGGTCTATGATTACCTGTTCTCCGATGAAGTGCTGGGCGCTGCCCGGGACACCTACATCGGCCTGCTGGACGATGCCGGATACGATGGTCAGGCCATCTATGACGAGTGCATGGCCATCGTGGAAGAGCTGGCTCCCCTGTATGAGGATGTGTGGGACAGCGAGTTCAACTACACCGATTGGGACGTCAGCGCCGACGGCTACCAGGCTCAGTATTGATTCACCATCCTTCTTGTAAGCAAGGACAAGAAGTAGAAGCGGGCGGCCCCCCCCTTCGGGGCGGGCGGGCGCCCCCACCCCCTAAGGAAGCCCGGATTAAATGCGCCGGCGGCGGCAGGCGGTACATTT
>JAJPXI010000160.1:511-4795 GCA_021205585.1 Oscillospiraceae bacterium | reverse complement strand
CATATCAAATGCCGGGTGTTGCGTTTACTTTGGAAATTGAGGCAAAATTGATTTCCGTGAATCCCCCGCGTCCCAACCTTGTAATTTTCGGAGCGGTCTGTTATAATAATTAAATATCGCAAGTTCTCTGCCCAGGGAGGTGTTCCCGTGTGAACAAGAAGAAGCTGGCCCAACTGCTGCGCGCCAAGGTTTGGGTGGGCTGTCTGGTCATGGCGGCGTTCGCCCTGTGGGCGACGCTGGAGAGGCAGTATATTCTGGCCATTGCGGAAGTAGTTGCCGCCATGGCTTTGCTGGTCTTTTTCCAGGTGGACGCCGCCCGGCGGTACAAGGTGCTGATGAAATTTTTGGCCTCTGTGACCCGGGACGTGGAGTCGGCGGCCAAGGACACCATGCTCAACTCCCCCCTGCCCATGGTCATCTTCCGCCCGGAGAGCGACGAGGTCATCTGGTCCAACAGCCGCTTTTTGCACCTGACCGGGAACAAGGAGCATATGTTTGACGTGCGGCTGTCCTCGGTGGTGCCCGGCTTTTCCTCCCGGTGGCTGTTGGAGGGGAAGCAGGAGTGCCCGGAGCTTGTGCGCTCGTGCGGGAGAACCTATCAGGTTTTAGGCCACCTGGTCCCCGGCGAGGACGGGAGCGGCCCTCTGGCTACCATCTACTGGCTCGACGTGACCGACTATGTAGACCTCCAGGCCGTCCACGCCGCCACCCGGCCTGTGGTGGCCCTGCTGCTGCTGGACAACTACGACGAGGTGCTGAAAAACGTGGCCGAGAGCACCCGCTCCTCCATCGTGGGGGAGATCAGCCAGAAGCTGGGCCAGCTGGCCGAGGAGACCCAGGGCCTGTTCGCCCAGCTGGATCGGGATCGCTACCTTCTGATTTTCGAGGAGCGGCACCTGGCCCGGCTCCAGGAGAGCAAATTCCCCATCCTGGACGCGGTACACAGCATCCACAACCCGGACACCACCCCCGCCACCCTGTCCATCGGCATCGGGCGGGACGCGGATAGCTTCCAGGAGCTGTACCAGTACGCCTCTTTGTCGGTGGAAATGGCCCTGTCCAGGGGCGGGGATCAGGCGGTGGTGAAAAACCGGGTCAGCTTTGAGTTTTACGGCGGGCGCACCAAAGAGCTGGAAAAGCGCACCAAGGTCAAGAGCCGGGTCATGGCCAACACCCTGGGAGAGCTGGTGGCCGATGCGTCCAACGTGCTGATTATGGGCCATTGCAGCGCGGATCTGGACTGCGTGGGAGCGGCCGCCGGTGTGTTCGCCATCGCCCGCAAGCGGGGGGTGCCCGCCTATATCTTAAAAGAAGAAACCCCCGCTCCCGCCGAGGATATGCTGCAGCGGCTGGCCGGGCTGGAGGAGTACCAGGGGAAATTCCTCTCCCCCGCGGACGCCATCGTGCTGGCCGACGCCAACACCCTGCTGGTGGTGGTGGACACCAACCGGCCGGAGCAGGTGCAGTCCAGGGATTTGCTGCTCTCCTGCAACAAGGTGGCCGTCATCGACCACCACCGGCGGGCGGCCACCTATATCACCAACGCCGCCTTAAATTACCATGAACCCTACGCCTCCTCCGCCTGCGAGCTGGTGGCCGAGCTGTTGCAATACCTGCTGGAGCCGGCGGATTTGCTCCGGGCCGAGTCCGAGGCCCTGCTGGCGGGCATTGTGCTGGACACCAAGCACTTCACCATGCGCACCGGCGGGCGCACCTTTGAGGCCGCCGCCTTCCTGCGCCGGGCGGGGGCCGACCCGGGGGAACTGCGCCCCTATTTCCAGAGCGATTTGGAGGGCACCGTGGCCCGGTACGACATCATCCAGCGGGCCAGGCTGTTCCGGGAAAACGTGGCCATCGCCCCGGTGGAGCACACCGTGGGGCGCATCACCGCCGCCAAGGCCGCCGACGAGCTGCTGAACATCTCCGGCATCCAGGCGTCCTTTGTCCTCTATCCGGAGGGAGAGCGGGTGGTCGTCTCCGCCAGGAGCGTGGGGGCGGTCAACGTGCAGCTGATTTTGGAAAAGCTGGGAGGCGGGGGCAACGCTACGGCGGCGGGTGCCCAGATTCCCGGCGATTTGAAGGAGATTACCCAGCGGCTGATGCGGTTCATCGACCTGTATCTGGCCGAAGAATAAGGAGGATTACCCGATGAAAGTGATTTTACAGCAGGACGTCCGGGGCCAGGGCAAAAAGGGCCAGCTGGTGGAGGTGTCCGACGGCTACGGCCGCAACTATCTGCTGCCCCGGAAACTGGCGGTGGAGGCCACGGCAAGCAACCTGAACACCATGAAGCTCCAGGAAAAGGCCCGGCTGGCCCGCATCGCCGAGGAGACCGCCCAGGCCCAGGCGCTGTCCCAGCAGTTGGAGGGGTTGACGGTGAAAATCAGCGCCAGGGCCGGCTCCGGCGGGCGGCTGTTCGGCGCGGTGACCACCAAGGAGATTTCCGACGCGCTGAAGGCTCAGCACGGCATCGACATCAACAAATCCAAGCTGTCCCTGGACGAGCCCATCAAATCCTGCGGCGGCTACCAGCTCAAGGCCAAGCTGGGCCACGACGTAACCGGCACCGTAAATGTCCTGGTCTGCGAGGCGTAATCAATAACCCGTCGGGGTAGGAAAGGGCGGTGAGGGCTTTGGACGAGCTGCTCGCGAAAAAATCTCCCCACAGCACTGAGGCCGAGCAGGCCGTGCTGGGGTCCATGCTCATCGATGAGCGCTGCATCCCGGAGGTCGTGGCCGCCCTGAAGCCGGACGACTTCTACCTGCGGCAGAACCGGGAAATCTATCAGACCATCTACCGCATGATGGAACTGTCCGCCTCGGTGGATCTGGTGACGGTGCTGGAGCAGATGCGGCAGGACGGCATCTACCAGGAAAACGTCACCGACCGGTACATCCTCCAGCTGATGGAAATCACACCCACCTCCGCCAATGTGGGGGAATATGTCTCCATCGTCCGGGACAAGGCCCTGCTGCGCCGGGTGGCCCAGGCCGCCGATGAGATTTCCGCTCTCATCCAGGCCGGGGAGGCCACCGGCGCCCAGGCGCTGGAGGCGGCAGAGCAGAAAATCTACGCCGTCCGCCAGGGCCGCGCCATCGGCGGGCTGGAGCACATCTCCCTGGCCATCCAGAGCGTGTACGACCGGCTGGGCCGCCTGGCCGCCGAGGGGGGCGAGTTCCCCGGCCTGTCCACCGGCCTTTCGGATTTGGATCGGCGCATCACCGGTCTGAACCCCTCCGATTTGATCATCATCGCCGCCCGCCCCGGCATGGGCAAAACCTCCATCGCCCTGAACATCGCCCTGAACGTGGGCAAGCTGTCCCGGAAGTCGGTGGCCATCTTCTCCTTGGAGATGTCCAAAGAGCAGCTGGCCATGCGGCTGATTTCCAGCGAGTGCTTTGTGGACAACAAAAAACTGCTGACCGGCCAGGGCCTGGACATGGACGACTGGAAGCGCATCGGCGCGGCCTCCGCCGCCCTGGCCAGCACCAACATCCTGCTGGACGACAACCCCACCCTGACGGTGGCCGACATGAACGCCGCCTGCCGCCGGGTGGAAAACCTGGGGCTGGTGGTGGTGGACTACCTCCAGTTGATGCAGTCCTCCGGGGGCAGGGCCTACGCCAACGAAAACCGCCAGCAGGCGGTGTCCGACATCTCCCGTGCCCTGAAGATTATGGCCAAGGAATTGCAGGTGCCCGTCATCTGCGCCGCCCAGCTCTCCCGCTCCAACGAAAAGGAGGGCCGGGTGCGCCTGCCCCGGCTGTCCGATTTGCGGGAGTCCGGGGCCATCGAGCAGGACGCCGACATCGTCATGTTCCTCCACCGGGAAGACTATTACGACGAGAACACCGAAAACCGCAATGTGGCCAACTGCATCATCGCCAAAAACCGCCACGGGGAGACCGGCACCATTGATTTGCAGTGGGTGCCCGAATTTACCACCTTCCGCACGGTGGAACACCGGTATGAGCAGGAGTACGATTCGTGAAGCGCCAGGTGCTCCGGCTGGCCGGGGCCCACGGGATGTTCCCCCCCGGAGGCCTTGTCCTGTGCGCCGTGTCCGGTGGCATGGACTCCATGTGTCTGCTGCACCTGCTGTGGAGCCTGGCCCCGGAAGAGGGCTTCTCCGTGGCCGCCGCCCACTACAACCACCATCTGCGCCCCGAAGAGGCCCGGCGGGATCAGGAATTTGTCCAGAGCTGGTGCCGGGAACGGGGCATTCCTCTGTATACCGGCGGCGGCCCGGTGGCCGAAACCGCCCGCGCCCAGGGCCGGGGAGT
>JAJPXI010000160.1:0-501 GCA_021205585.1 Oscillospiraceae bacterium | reverse complement strand
CCCACACCGCCGCCGACAACGCCGAAACCCTGCGGCCCCCCCTTCTGCGGGGGGCGGGGGGCCAGGGACTGTCCGGCATCCCGCCCCGCCGGGGGGACATTGTCCGCCCCCTGCTGACGTGTACAAGGAGCCAGGTGGAGGGCTACTGCGCCGCCCACGGCCTGGCCCATGTGGAGGACTCCAGCAACGCCGACGAGGGATATACCCGCAATTTCCTGCGCCGCCAGGTCATGCCCCTGCTGCGCCAGCGCAACCCAAAGGCTGTCCAGGCCATCGCCGCCGCCGCCGAGCGGCTGCGGGAGGAGCACCTGTTTTTAGATTCCCTGGCCGGAGAGCAGGCGGCCCGGCTGGGCAGCCCCCGGCCCGGCGGCCTGTCCGTACAGGCGGAGGCCCTGGCCGCCCTGCCCCCCGCCCTCCGGGCCAGGACGGCCCGAAAGCTGCTGGAGATGGCCGGGGGCGGGCAGAACTGCGCCAGCGCCCACCTGGAGGCACTGCTGGCCC
>JAJPXI010000224.1 GCA_021205585.1 Oscillospiraceae bacterium | reverse complement strand
CGCAACCTGTTGCATTTTGTCTGATTCTGTTGCGTTTACTCTGAAAATTGACCATAATTCCGGACACGCGCAAATTGAACCTCCATATTTGCCAATTCATATAAAAATTGGGTGCAGAAACAGGCTGCAAAATGAAAATTTTTTGCGGCAGGGGTTTTTGCGCTCAATTTTAATTGTTCAGCCGTTATCGCTTAAGGAAATGCTACCAAAATTGGGCATGGCTGTCGAGCTGGACGGCTAATAAGATGTACAGAATATAAATTCTGTCCGCTATCGCACAAGTCCAAACTGTTCCATCTGCCTTGCGTGCTCCTCTCCGCTGGTGATCAGGTAGAGCCTTGTGGTGTCAAGGGAACTGTGCCCCAGAATATCCGCCAGGTTTTTGATGCTCTTGTAGATTTGGTAATACCTGCGCGCAAACAGGTGGCGCAGATTGTGGGGGAACACTTTCCCCGGCTCCACCCCGGCCTCCTCACTCAGTCGCTTCATTACCCGCCAAATTTGGCCCCGCGACAGTCCCTTGCCGCTTCCGGTGATGAAAATTTCGCCGGAGGGCGATTTTGTTTCGTTTGGCGTACTTGCACAGCTTGCGCTGCAGCTTTGGGGGAAGCGCCACCGTGCGGATTTTGCCCTTCATGCGAATTTCTACCGTTCCATTCTGAACGGCCTCCACCGTGGTAAACCTCGGCTCGGACACCCGCAGGCCCAACGCACAGAGCGTTTCCACCACCAGCGCCAGACGGTGTTTCCCCAGCCGGAGGGCGGTATCGAGCAGCTTTTTGTATTCATCATAGGTCAATTCCTTCCCCTTATCGCAAAAAATTCTGTGTTGCATCCTCAGATACTTTATCTTCAGGCCGCCCCATCTCATGTGCCGGAAAAAGCCGTTGACCGCCGCCAGCATTGCGTTGACGGTGGACGGAACGTTCTTCTCCAACTGTGCCTCCTTTTGTAACGCATTTCTGCGACAAAAGATTTTATCAGATGCCGCAGACATAGTTTTTAGAGGTTCCCACAATAAAAAAAGGATACGGCGGCGGTCTGATAACCGCCCCGTATCCCTTTTTCTGTTCTGCCGCGCCGTTTTAGCCGTCCCAGGGCAGCAGCAGGGCCACGGTCTGGGCGGCGACACCCTGCCCCGCGCCGGTGAAGCCCAGGCCCTCCTCGGTGGTGGCTTTCACGTTGATCTGCTCCGATGCCGCGCTCAGAGCGGCGGCCAGGTTGTCCCGCATCTTGGGCAGATAGGGGGCCAGCCTGGGCCGCTGGGCGATGACGGTGGCGTCCAGGTTGCCCAGCCGCCACCCGGCGGCGGCCAGCTTGGCCCCCACCTGCTCCAGCAATACAAGGCTGTCCGCCCCGGCGTAGGCCGGGTCGCCGTCTGGAAAATGCTGCCCGATGTCCCCCAGGCCCGCCGCCCCCAGCAGGGCGTCCATGACGGCGTGGGTCAGCACGTCGGCGTCCGAGTGGCCCAGCAGCCCCAGCTCGAAGGGGATCTCCACGCCTCCTAAAATCAATTTTCGCCCCGGCACCAGCCGGTGTACGTCATACCCCTGCCCGATTCTCACGTTTTTCCCTCCATTCCAGCAGCGCCTCGGCCACCGCCAGGTCGGCCGGGGTGGTCAGCTTGATGTTTTCCTCGGCCCCCCGGGTCAATGTCACCTTCATCCCCAGCCGCTCCACGGCGGAGCAGTCGTCGGTCAGCTCCGTCCCGTCCTCGATGGCGGACTGGAGGGCGGCCCGCAGCAGGTCTGCCTGGAACACCTGGGGGGTCTGCACAGCGTAGAGCTGGCTGCGCTCCGGGGTTTCCAGCACCACCCCGTCCGCCGCCCGCTTGACGGTGTCCTTCACTGGCAGGGCGGGGGCGGCGGCGGAGCACAGGGCGGCCTGTTGAATGACCTCCGCCAGCATCCACTGGGGGGCCAGTCCTGCACGGCGATCAGCTCTGCCCGGCTGGACACCTCCTGCACCCCCAGCTGCACCGAATGGGTTCTGGTGGGCCCGCCCCGGACGATTCGCTTCAGCTTGGCCAGTCCCGCGTCCGCGCACAGCTGGCTCAGCGGGACAATCAGATCCTCCCGCGTCACCACCACGATCTCCGAAACCTCCGGGCACCGCTCCAGCGCCCACAGGGTATGGAGGATAACCGGCTGCCCCCCCAGGGACAGGGTCAGCTTATCCTGGCCCATCCTGCGGCTCTCCCCCGCCGCCGCCACCACGGCCGCGCACCAGGGGCGCTGGGGGGCTTTGCCCCGCCGAAACAACTTCATATCCCCCGCCTCCTCACCTTTTTACCGGAATAAAAACAGGGCCGCAACAAAATCTCCGTTTGTTGCAGCCCTGCGGGCCGCCCTCTCCCTTCGGGCGCGGCGATGGCCGCCACCCCGTTTTGTGTGGAAATATGGCGGTGGAATTGATACTCTCTTCAGGGAACCTCTAATAACTATGGCAAGAGCAGATGGCAAAAGATTTTGTCAGATGCCGCAGACATAGTTTTTAGAGGTTCCCTTCAGTATGAATTACTCTCCCTCTGCGGGGGTCTCCTCGGCGGGGGCTTCCTCTACGGGCGCTTCTTCGGCAGGAGCTTCCTCAGCGGGGGCTTCCTCAACAGGAGCCTCCTCCTCTGCGGGAGTTTCCTCCTCGATGGGGGCCTCCTCCAGCGCGGCGCGGATGGACAGGGACACCTTCTCGTTTTCAAAGTCGATGTCGGTGATCTTCACGTTCACCCACTGACCCTCGCTGACCACGTCCTCCGGCTTCTCCACCCGGCGGTCGGCCATCTGGGAGACGTGGATCAGCCCGTCCACGCCGGGGACGATTTCCGCGAAAGCGCCGAAGGTCATCAGCTTGACCACCCGGACGCTGGCGATGTCCCCGATGCCGTACTTGCCGGTAAACACCTCCCAGGGCTTCTGGCTGTGATCCTTCACGCCCAGGGAGATTTTCTTCTTCTCCTTCTCCGGGTTGAAGGAGATAACGTAGACCTCCAGGGTGTCGCCCACGGAGACCACCTCGGAGGGGGTCTTGATGCGCGACCAGGTCAGCTCGGAGATGTGAACCATGCCGTCCACGCCGCCGATGTCCACGAACACGCCGTAAGAGGTCATGCTCTTGACCGTGCCGGTGTACCGCTTGCCCACCTCGATGTTTTCCCACACCTGGGCGGCCATGGCGGCCCGCTCCTCGGCCTGGACGGCCCGGATGGAGCCCACCACGCGGCGGCGGGCGCGGTTGATCTCGGTGATGCGCAGGCGCACTTTGGTTTTGACCAGCACGGACAAATCCGCGTTCCGGGGCAGGCCGGTCTGAGAGGCGGGAATGAACACCCGGACGCCCTTGTAGTTGGCCACCAGGCCGCCCTTGTTCTGCTCGGTGATAAAGGCCTCCACCGGGGTCTTATCCTGGCAGGCCACCTCTACGGTCTCCCAGTTCTTCACGGTGTCCAGGCGCTTTTTGGACAGGGTGACGATGCCCTCGGCGTCGTTGACGCGCATAACGTAGGTCTCAATCTCGTCCCCCACCTTCACGATGTCCTCCACGGCCAGGGAAGCGTCGTCACTCAGTTCGCTGACAGAGATGTAACCGGCCTGCTTTGCCCCCAAATCCACGTGGATCTCGGTGGGCGTGATTCTGGTCACGGTGCCGGTCACCTTATCCCCCGTATGCAAAGTTTTGATTGATTTCTCCAGCATATCCGCGAAGGATTCCTCGATCTCCATGATTTCGTCGCTCATTTTGTCATATACCTCCTTTATAATCCACCCGGGCGTTGACGCGCCCGCGGTGATTCCCACAAAAGCCGCCCCCTGTAATTGGGCGGTGTCCAGTTCCTCCCCGTTTTCTACGGACAGGACGAGCGGACACTGCTGTGCGCACAATTCAGCCAGCCGCCGGGTATTGGAGCTGTGGGAGTCTCCAATGACGACCATGGCGTCGCACTGAGCAGCCAATTTTTGGGCTTCTTCCTGGCGTTTGCGCGTAGCATTACATATTGTATCAAAAATTTCGGCATTTGTACATACCTTTTTTATTTTTTCTATACAGCTTTCCCATAATTGCCGGGTGGATGTGGTCTGGGAAACCACGGTCAGGGGCTGTTGGCAGGAATCATTTTCCAAAATCCACCGCTCCACCTCCTCCGGTCCGCTGAGCACCACCGGGCGCTCACACCAGCCGGCGATGGCCGCCACCTCCGGGTGGGACGCCTCGCCGATGATGACCGCCGTGCGCCCCTGCGCCTCCGCCTGGGCGACGATGCGGTGGATGCGGCTGACGTTGGGACAGGCGGCGTCGATGATGGGGTTCCCGTGCGCCCGGAGATATTCATGCACCGCCCGGCTCTCCCCGTGGGAGCGCAGCAGCACTGCCGCCCCCGGCGGGATCTGCTCCACACGCTCCACGGTGGCCAGCCCCTGCTCCTCCAGGCGTTCTATCACATAGCGGTTGTGGATCAAATGGCCCAGCAATACGCAGGGGCGCTGCTCCTCCCCCGCCCGCTGGGCCATCTCCACCGCCCGGCGCACACCGTAGCAAAAACCCGCCGTTTGGGCCAGTTCAATCCTCATGCTCTCCTCCCAGGGCGTAGACCCGGTTCATCACGCCGTCGGCAATGGCCTGATACTCCCCGGAACCGGGGCGGCGGCCTTCGGTTTCCGGCTTGTAGGGCTGGCCCACCAGAATGTTGGTGAAGCGGAACCAGGGCTTCTTCACCGGGATATAGACCGGCACCACCCACGCCCCCGTGCGCACAGCCAGCATGGCCGCCCCCGCCTTGGCCCGGCCGGGGTTGCCGTATTTATCAAAGCCGT
>JAJPXI010000004.1 GCA_021205585.1 Oscillospiraceae bacterium | reverse complement strand
CGGGCTGGAGCAGCGGGCCTCATTCAAAATGGTGCCGCCGCCCTCGGTGACGAAAGCCTGGGTGAAGCCCTCCACGCGGGTGTCGAAGTGCTCGTCGCCCACGTTGCCGCCGATTAAAACGGCAGTGGTCATGCCGTCCTCAATGGCCAACTGGCCGATCAGGTAGCCCTCGGCATACATGTCGTTCCTGACCGCGCCCACATAGTACTCGTTGTTCTCGCTGATTTCCTCCCGATCCTCGGTCTCGCCGGTGAAGGTGGACAGGACGAAGGGAATCCCGGCGGCGGCGCACTCGGAGGCGGCCTGGGGCAGGATGGTGGTGGCGCAGGTCTGCATCAGGATGCCGTCCACCCCGGCGGAGATAAAGTTCTGGATGTTTTCCAGCTCTGTGTCGGCCTGGTTGTTGTCGATGGAGCGGCTGGCGTCGCAGCCGTAGGCGTCGATCAGGGCCTGCTCGGCGATGGTGGCCATAATGTCGAACACGGCGCTGCCGGAGCCCCAGGTGTTGTACCCGATGTTGTAGGCGGTGCCGCTGCTGCCGCTGTCTCCGGAATCACTGGAATCACCGGAACCGCCGCAGGCGGCCAGGGCCAGGAGCATGGCGCAGGCGAGGAGCAGCGCAAGGAACTTTTTTGCTTTTTTCATAGTGGATACTCCTTCCTCATTTTTTAAAAAGATGTTCGGAGCCTTTCGTTCTGGCATCCCTCCTTTTCCCATGGTCGGCTCCCGCGGCGCAGGCCAGAGAATACTGCGCCGCATTTTGGAATCCCGTCTTTTCGCACACAGCCCCGGCATATTTTTTGCGCCAGAAATGCAGCGCAAAGTTTTGGAGCCTGCGTTGTGGGCATCCTGTACTTTCACGCCTTTTCCTGACGCAAAAAAATGTTATTCTATTAGGCTTGCCGCGAAAAGTGGGGGTTCCAATTTAGAAATCGGGGCTGTGCCCGGACTTCACTTTTTATGGGCCCGTCAGCCCCGGTCGGCAATCAGGGCCTCCAGGGTCAGGTGGTTCTCCATGAAGTCCACAAAGGTGTCGTAGTCCACGCTGCTGTCGTTGCGCACCAGCAGGCTCTGGAGCACCTCCACGGTGAAGGGGCCGTCGTCGTCGGTGTAGATGGTCTCAAAGTCGTCCACGTTGTCCTGGTTCACGATAAAGCCGGTCATAATCAGCTCAGGGGGGTTGCCCTCGTCGTCCAGAATCTGATTGCCGTCCAGGTAGTTGATCAGCAGGGCCGCGGCCACGCCGCCCACCAGCTCGTTGCCGCTGGTGGCGGCGACGATGGTGCCGTCCCGGATGTAGTCGATGCAGTCAGCGTCGGCGTTGGTCACATAGATGGGCATATCAAGGCTCAGGGTCTCCATGGCGCTGACAGAACCGGGGACATAGCTGCCCTGCATGACGTAAATCATGTCCGCATCGGAGTAGGCGCTGAGCATGGCGCTGGCCTTCTCCTGGCCCTCCGCCGGGCTGGAGCAGCGGGCCTCGTTCAAAATGGTGCCGCCGCCCTCGGTGACGAAGGCCTGAGTGAAGCCCTCCACGCGGGTGTCGAAATGCTCGTCGCCCACGTTGCCGCCAATCAGGACGGCGGTGGTCATGCCGTCCTCAATGGCCTGCTGGCCGATTAAGTATCCCTCGGCGTACATATCGGAGCTGACCGCGCCCACATAGTACTCGTTGCTCTCGCTGATCTCCTCCCGGTCCTCGGTCTCCCCGGTGAAGGTGGACAGGACGAAGGGAATCCCGGCGGCGGCGCACTCGGAGGCGGCCTGGGGCAGGATGGTGGTGGCGCAGGTCTGCATCAGGATGCCGTCCACCCCGGCGGAGATAAAGTTCTGGATGTTTTCCAGCTCTGTGTCGGCCTGGTTGTTGTCGATGGAGCGGCTGGCGTCGCAGCCGTAGGCGTCGATCAGGGCCTGCTCGGCGATGGTGGCCATAATGTCGAACACGGCGCTGCCGGAGCCCCAGGTGTTGTACCCGATGTTGTAGGCGGTGCCGCTGCTGCCGCTGTCTCCGGAATCACTGGAATCACCGGAACCGCCGCAGGCGGCCAGGACCAGGAGCATGGCTGCGGCCAGGAGCAATGCAAGGATTTTGTTCAGTTTCTTCATAGCAATAGCGAACCTTTCTGAATGGGTCTTGGCGCGTCTGCGCCGGTTGAATATGGAATCGGGCTTCGCCCGGCATTCCCGCTTTGTGCGGTGTTGCTTTAACTGCGGTCGGCAATCAGAACTTCCAGTGTCAGCTGGTTTTCAATGAAGTCCACAAAGGTATCATAACTGACATCGCTGTTATACCGGGCCAGCAGAGTTTGCAGCCGCTCAGCGGTGTACGGCCCATCGTCGTCGCCGAAGATGGTTTCAAAATCGTCCACATTATCGGCATTGACCTCAAAGCCGGTCATAACCAACTCCGGGGGGTTGCCCTCGTCGTCCAGAATCTGATTGCCGTCCAGATAGTTGATCAGCAGGGCCACGGCCACCGCGCCCACCAGCTCGTTGCCGCTGGTGGCCCCGGCGATGGTGCCGTCCCGGATGTACTCGATGCAGTTGGTGTCAGCGTTGGTCACATAGACGGGGATGTCCAGCCCCAGAGTCTCCATGGCGCTGATGCAGCCCACGGAGTAGTCCCCCACCATGGCGTAAATCATGTCGGTGTCCGAATAGGCGCTGAGCAGGGCGCTGGCCTTTTCCTGGCATTCCGCCGGACTGGTACAGCGGGCGCTGTCCAGTATCTCGCCGCCGCCCTCGGTGACGAAGGCCTGGGTGAAGCCCTCGATGCGCTCTTCAAACAGGGTGTCCCCCACGTTGCCGCCCACCAGCACGGCGGTGGTCATCCCGTCCTCGGCGGCCATTTTCCCGATTAAGTATCCTTCGGCGTACATATCGGCGCTGACCGAGCCAAGGTAGTACACGTTGTTCTCACTCAAATCCGCCCGGTCGTCGTCGTCCCCCGGAAAGATGGACAAAACAAAGGGGATTTCCGCGTCCTCGCACGCAGCAGCGGCCTGGGGCAGGATGGTGGTAGCGCAGGCCTGCATCACGATGCCGTCCACACCGGCGGAGACAAAGTTGTTGATGTTGTCCAGTTCCGTGTCTGCCTGGTTGTTGTCGATGGCCCGGGTGCCGCCGGAGCCGTAGACCCCCAGGGCCTGGACGACGATGTTGTTCATGATGTCGAACACGGCGCTGCCGGAGCCCCAGGTGTTGTACCCAATGTCGTAAGAAGCGCCGCTGTCGGAGCCGCCGGAATCGCCGGAGCCGCAGGCGGCCAGAGCCAGGAGCATGGAAAGGGCAAGAAGCGTTGCAAGAATCTTTTTCCACATATGAATCCTCTCCTTATCTCTTTAGATGGGGCTTTCGCCCCTTCTATCGCAGGCGGCCCGTTCCCTTACGCCCTTCCCGACGTGGAACGACCACCCGCATATCCGGGCCGCGCCCGGTGGGTCACAACAAAAAATAAATTCTCAGTCTCGTCCCTGTCCTCAATTATTTTTATGACGCGCCCTCCGGCGGGAGAACAAACGCCCTCTCCCCCGGCACTGAAAATCAAAAATAGTCAATCTCCCGAATTTGTTTATCATCTTTTGTGCAATTCACCCATAAAACGCTTTCTGTTTTGTGCATTTTTGTATTTTAGCACGTTTCCCCCTTAAAGTCAACAGATTTTTGCTCTTCTTTTCTCTGCTTTTAATTGGCAATCTATCAAGTTTTTCTTGTTAATCCGCAAAAACGGCGGCCTTCCGCCCCGCATAAACTCCGTGCGATTGCCCCTGCTCTGCGTTTCCGCCGCGCCTTGATGCCCGGCAAATCCCGCCCACAGGCGGATTTCCCTTGTCAAGAACCGTAAAATCCTTTATAATTGGAAAACCGGCGGAAAAAATCGCCGCTTTCGGGTATCCTGCTGCGAGATGCGTGATGAGAGGAGGGGCAGAAAATGAAACGCCTGTGGAACAGCCGGCCCATGCGCTTTGTCCGGGATTTTGCGGCCCTGTATTTCTCCGCACGGGTGTCCCGCTCGGCGGCGGAGCTGGCCTATTTCCTCATCCTGTCCTTTTTCCCGGCCCTCATCTGCGTCAACGCCTTTGTGGCCGCCTTACAGTTAAACTTAGACCAGGAAATCCAGATGATGGGCGTCCTCCTGCCGGAGAGCGTCTCCTCCATCCTTACCGATTATCTCCAGTATATCAACACCAACCGCTCCGCCGCCATGATCGCGGCGGGGGTGTCCGTCACGGTGGTGTCGGCGTCGGCGGCTGTGCGCTCCCTGATGAAAATCATGGACGACATCAACGGCAGGGTCAAATACCCCGGCATCCTGAGCGTTTTTATCAGCGTGGCCTTCTCTATACTGCTGTTGGTGACCGTCTATGTGTCCATGCTGGTGGTGCTGACGGGCAGCCGGCTGTTCCGCTTTGTCGAGCAGCTGCTGGGGCTGGAGGATCGGCTGAGCAGCTGGCAGTGGCTGCGCTTTGTGCTGCTGTTCGCCCTTGTGCTGCTGTTTATCCTGCTGCTGTACCGGATGACCACCCCGGCGCGGACACCCCGGCAGCCCGTGCTGATTGGAGCGGTGCTGGCCTCCGTCACCCTGGCGGCGGCCTCCGGCCTGTTCTCCTGGATGATGGGCCTGTCCTCCCGGTACTCCCTGGTGTACGGCTCCCTGGCTTCGGTCATCATCATGCTGGTGTGGCTCTACCTGTGCGGGCACATTTTGATTTTAGGCAACGCCTTCAATTACGTTCTGCACCGGCATAAAACCCAGCCGCCGGGAAAATAATAAGGAAGCACTGATTAAATGCGCCTGCGGCGGCTGGCGGAACTTTTCCGCCAA
>JAJPXI010000001.1 GCA_021205585.1 Oscillospiraceae bacterium | reverse complement strand
GATGGGTGTGGGCGTTTGATACACCTTCTCGCCAAGGGCGGCGCAGATTTGGGGCATCAGTCCAAGTTGTTCAAATGTCATGATTTCAGTCCTTTTTTCCTGTTCCGTGCCGGAGGCGCGGGCAAACGCCCGCAAGGCATACCCCAGGGCTGGGTATGCCTTGGGCAGGATTGCCGCCATGGGCAGCCTCCCTTCCTCAACAGCATATTCCAATTTAATAAAATTATACCGGCCCGCCCTGGGGCCGTGTTGTACCTTTACCCGTTCCTGCGGGTTTGGAGATAGTCCAGCAGCGCGTCAAAATCTCCCTGGGGATAGGCCGACAGATCCCCGCCGCCCCGGCAAATCAGGCAGGGAGTCAGCAAAAACACCTCCAGCCCCAGGGAGGCGGCCACCATGTCCTCCTCCACGTCGTTGCCCACCATCAGGCACTGCTCCGGCTTCAGGCCCTGCTGCTCCAAAATGTCCTGATAATAGGCGGGGTTTGGCTTGCAGTGGCGGCTGCTTTCATAACTGGTGTACATCTGGAAATCCCCCGGCTCCAGCCCGGCCCAGTGGATGCGGTGCTCCACGGCGGGGGCGGGGAAGATGGGGTTGGTGGCCAGAATCAGACCGTACCCCTGCTCCTTCAGGACTTTCACGGTGGAGGCCGCCTTGGGGTCGAAGCCGCAGGCGGACTGGGCGCCGGCGAACTCCTTGGCGTAAAACTCGTCGAACATGGGCCGATCCTTCAGGGCCTCCTGGCCGTAGACCTGGGCGAAAGTACGCCAGAACGCCTCCTGGTTATAGCAGGAGCCGTCGTTTTCCACCATGGCCTCGGTGCCCTTCCACAGGGTATCGATTAGTTTTTTTCCCTCGTACCCCCGGGGTGCGGCTTTTTTGACCAGCAGGCGGAAATAGGCCTCCACAAACTCCTCCTGCACCATGGGGAGCAGCGTTCCGTCCAGGTCAAATAAAATGGTGGTCAGCTTCATTTTTTTCGTATAAGCTCCTTCCGTCCTCAGCCCAAAGCGGTCAGCGACCGTCCGCCTCCATAAAGTAGCTGGCCTCCATGTCGGCCACCGCCAGGGCGAAGGCCAGGGGGTATTGCTGGAGGGCCTGGCCGATCTGCCGGTTGTCCTCCGGACCGGAAAAGCCCATGTGCCAGCGGATGGCCATGGCCTCCTCCCGGGTCAGGCGCATGAAGCCGGAGACGATGTACACCGATTTTTCCCCGTGGCCATAGGGCAGCTTGTCCTCGTAGAAGAAGGTGGGCACCGCCTCCCACTTGCCGGTGGCCTCGTTTTTCACGTTGCGGGTGCCGGAGCGGTAGCAGTTGACCTTGCACACGTCGTGGAGCAGGGCAGCGATGGCCACCGACTCCTCCGGGTACTCCAGCCCGTACATCTCCCGCAGCCGGGGCCGGGCCAGCTGGTCAACCAGGCAGTGGTACACGTTCAGGCTGTGCTCACAAAGCCCGCCGGCGTGGGCCCCGTGGAACCGGGTGGAGGCCGGCGCGGTGAAAAAGTCGCTTTTGTTCTCCAGATAGTCCAGCAGCTCCCCGCTGTTCTCCCGGCGGATGCAGTCCTTATAAATCTGGATAAATTCCTCTTTCGGCGTCATACCCGTTTCCTCCCCGGCGGCAAAGGCGCAAAACCACAGCCTGCCACATATGTAACTATTATACCCGTGGTTTTCTCCATTGTCAATCCGTCCTCCGCCGGATTTGCGGGATTTTCTGGCGTCTGCGTATATAAGGGGTGGCTTGCGCCTGGCATCCGCCGGCCGGCGGGGGGCGCCGCTTTCGGCGCGGGGAAGGGGAAAAGGGCTGCACCGGAGTGAGGCGGCGCAGCCCTTTTTGAAGAAGTATCGATACGCGGCGGCCTTACTGGGCCAGCTTGGCGATTTCCTCGGCGAAATTCTCCTGCTTTTTCTCAATGCCCTCGCCCTTTTCAAAACGCGCGGCGTCCTTCAGAACGATGGAACCGCCCAGCGCCTTGGCGGCGGCGGCCAGGTAGCGCTCCACGGTCTGGTCGGAGTCCTTGACGAAGGGCTGCTGGAGCAGGCAGTTTTCGCTGTAAAACTTGTTCAGCTTGCCCACGACGATTTTCTCCTTGACCTGGTCGGGCTTGTTGGCCATTTTGGGGTCGTTGGCCATCTGGGCCAGCAGAATCTTCTTTTCCTCGGCCAGCACGTCCTCGGTGACCTGGCTTTTGTCCAGGAATCGGGGGTTTAGGGCGGCAATCTGCATGGCCAGGTCTTTGCCGGCCTCGTTGACCTGCTGGGCGGTCAGGTCGGTTTCCAGGTTGACCAGAACGCCGATTTTGCCGCCGGCGTGGATATAGGGGACGCTGACGCCCTCGGTAAACAGGGCGAAGCGGCGCACCTTGATATTTTCGCCGATGACCAGCACCATCTCCTGCTGCTGCTCCAGCACGGTGCGGCCGGTGTCCAGGTAGGGGGCGGCCAGCAGGGCATCCAAATCGGCGGGTTTGCTGGCGGCCACGGCGGCGGCCACGCCCTTGACGAAGTCTACAAATTTGTCGTTGCGGGCCACAAAGTCGGTTTCGGCGTTGACCTCCACCACCACGCCCACGCCGTCGATAACGGCGGCGTAAGCCATACCCTCGGCGGCGATGCGCCCGGCCTTCTTCTGGGAGGCGGCCAGGCCCTTCTCCCGCAGCAGCTCCACGGCCTTGTCCATATCGCCCCCGGCCTCGGTCAGGGCCTTTTTACAGTCCATCATGCCCACGCCGGTCATAGCCCGCAGGGCCTGTACGTCTTTTGCGGTAACAGCCATTTTTCACAGCTCCTCATTTGTTTTATTTGAAGTGTTGCGCCCGCCCGGCGGGCGGGCGCGGAGAGTTTTTATTCCTCTGCGGAGGCCTCGGACTCTTCCCCGGCATCCTCGCCCTGGCGGCCCTCCTGGATGGCGTTGGCCATGACGGAGGAAATCAGGCGGATGGCGCGGATTGCGTCGTCGTTTCCGGGGATGACGTAGTCGATTTCATCGGGGTCGCAGTTGGTGTCCACAATGGCCACGATGGGGATGTGCAGCTTGCGGGCCTCGTTGATGGCGTTGCGCTCCTTCCGGGGGTCGATGACAAACAGGGCGGAGGGGAGCTTCTTCATCTCGGTCACGCCGCCCAGGTATTTCTCCAGCTTGGCGATTTCGCCCATGTGCTTCATGACTTCCTTCTTGGGGAGCATGTCGAAGGTGCCGTCCTCCTGCATTTTCTTCAGCTGGTTCAGGCGGTCCACCCGGCCCCGCATGGTCTTGAAGTTGGTCAGCATACCGCCCAGCCAGCGGGCGTTGACATAGTACATCCCGCACCGGGCGGCCTCCTCCCGGATGGCGTCCTGGGCCTGCTTCTTGGTGCCCACAAAGAGCAGGGTGCCGCCCTGCTCGGCGGTGGAGCGGATAAAGTTGTATGCCTCCTCCAGCTTTTTCACTGTCTTTTGCAGGTCGATGATATAGATGCCGTTGCGCTCGGTGTAAATGTAGGGCGCCATTTTGGGGTTCCAGCGGCGGGTCTGGTGCCCGAAGTGGACGCCCGCCTCCAAAAGCTGTTTCATAGATACGACTGCCATAAAATATCCTCCTTTAATTGTTATTACCTCTGGGCGCGTCATCCAAACGGCTCCATCCTGATTGCCAGGACAACCGGAGCTTTGTCCGCCTCCCATGCGTAATGCTTCAGCATTTTACCACAACCGGCCAGTAAATGCAAGTGTTTTTTTCTGTAAAAAGCCGGCGTGAGGTCAACGCGCTAAATCCGCCCGTCCAGGCGGCCGGAGAACTCTGCGCGGAAGGCGTCGAAGCTGTCCTGCTCGATGGCCCGGCGGATGCGGGCCATCAGCTCGTTGTAAAAGTACAGGTTATGCAGCACGGCCAGGCGCATGGCCAGCATTTCCCCGGCCACGAACAGGTGGCGCAGGTAGGCGCGGGAAAAGCTGCGGCAGGCCGGGCAGCGGCATTGTGGGTCGATGGGGCGGCCGTCGGTTTTATATTTTTCATTTTTGATGTTCATAGCCCCGTCCCAGGTGTACAGCCGGCCATGCCTGGCGTTGCGGGCGGGCATGACGCAGTCGAAAAAGTCCACCCCGCGGGCCACCGCCTCGATGATGTTGGAGGGCGTGCCCACCCCCATCAGATACCGGGGCTTGTCCCGGGGCATCAGCGGCTCCACCACGTCGATGATGTCGTACATGGTCTGGGTGGACTCCCCGACGGCCAGGCCGCCGATGGCGTAGCCCTGGCAGTCCAGGGCGGCAATCTGCTCCATATGCCAGGCCCGCAGCTCCGGGTAGATTCCCCCCTGGTTGATGCCAAAGAGCATCTGCCCGGGGTTGACCGCGCCGGGCAGGGCGTTGAGCCGCTCGTGCTCCTCCCGGCAGCGGATCAGCCAGCGCAGGGTTCGCTGGCAGGACTGCTGGACATAGGCCGGAGTGGAGGGGTTTTCCACGCACTCGTCGAAGGCCATGGCCACGTCGCTGCCCAGGTTGGACTGAATCTGCATGGACTCCTCCGGCCCCATAAAGACGCGCCGCCCGTCGATGTGGGAGGCGAAGGCGACGCCCTGCTCGGTAATCTTCCGCAGCCCGGCCAGGGAGAACACCTGGAACCCGCCGGAGTCGGTCAGAATCGGCCCGTCCCACCCCATAAACCGGTGCAGGCCGCCCATGTCCCGAATCAGCTCGTCCCCCGGCCGCAGGTGCAGATGGTAGGTGTTGGACAGCTCCACCTGGCAGCCGATTTCCTTCAAATCCAGGGCGGAAACCGCCCCCTTGATGGCCGCCCGCGGGGGCGCCGGCGGGCGGGGCGGCCCCGGCTGGAGGGAGGGGGGCGGGGGGGGGGGGGGGAGGGGGGGCG
>JAJPXI010000164.1 GCA_021205585.1 Oscillospiraceae bacterium | reverse complement strand
CCCTTCCCGGCGGTCAAGGGTTTGCTGGGAAAGCCCACCCTGCTGAACAACGTGGAGACCTACGCCAACATCACCTGGATTATCAACCACGGCGCGGAAGCCTACGCCGCCATCGGCACCGAAAAATCCAAGGGCACCAAGGTGTTCGCCCTGGGCGGCAAGATTACCAATACCGGTCTGGTGGAGATTCCTATGGGCACCTCCCTGCGGACCATCATTGAGGAAATCGGCGGCGGCGTGCCCAACGGCAAGCGCTTCAAGGCCGCCCAGACCGGCGGCCCCTCCGGCGGCTGCCTGCCCGAGTCCATGCTGGACACCCCCATCGACTTTGAATCCCTGGCCGCGGCCGGTTCCATGATGGGCTCCGGCGGCATGATCGTCATGGACGAGGACAACTGCATGGTGGACATCGCCAAGTTCTTCCTGGAGTTCGTCATCGATGAGTCCTGCGGCAAGTGCACCCCCTGCCGCATCGGCACCAAGCGGCTGTATGATCTGCTGTGCAAGATTACCGACGGGAAAGGCACCCTGGAGGATCTGGACACCATTGAGGAACTGTGCCAGCACCTGAAAAACAGCGCCCTGTGCGCCCTGGGCCAGAGCGCCCCCAACCCGGTGCTGTCCACCATGCGGCACTTCCGGGAGGAGTACATCGCCCATGTGGTGGACAAGCGCTGCCCCGCCGGGGTGTGCAAGAATCTGCTGCGCTACGTCATCAACCCGGACATATGCAAGGGTTGTACCCTGTGCGCCCGCAACTGCCCCGCCGACGCCATCGCCGGCGCGCCCAAGGTCGCCCACGTCATCGACGCGGACAAGTGCATCAAATGCGGCACCTGCATTGAAAACTGCCACTTCAAGGCCATCAGCAGATGTTAAGGGGGGAGAAGAAGATGGAACAGAACATGGTCAATTTGAAAATCAACGACATCCCCGTCACCGTGCCCGCCGGCACCACCGTGCTGGAGGCCGCCCGCAACGCCGGTATCAAGGTTCCCTCCCTGTGCTACTTAAAGGACATCAACGAAATCGGGGCCTGCCGTATCTGCGTGGTGGAGGTCAAGGGGGCCAGGAGCCTGATGGCCTCCTGCGTCTACCCGGTGTCCGAGGGGATGGAGGTGTACACCAACACGGAGAAGGTGCGCACCTCCCGGCGGCTGACCCTGGAGCTCATCCTGTCCAACCACCGCATGGAGTGCCTGACCTGCTCCCGCAACGGCACCTGCGAGCTGCGCAAGTTGGCCGCCGACTTCAACATCGACGCCGTGCGCTACGCCAACGATATGCTCCAGCCCGACATTGAGGACTCCGCCGTCCATCTGGTGCGGGACAACTCCAAGTGCGTGCTCTGCCGCCGCTGCACCGCCGCCTGCCGCCGCTATCAGGAGGTGGGTGTCATCGGCCCCAACGACCGGGGCTTCAGCACCCACATCGGCTGCGCCTTTGACCGGAACCTGGCCGAGGTGGACTGCGTCAGCTGCGGCCAGTGCATCGTGGCCTGCCCCACCGGGGCCCTGACCGAGCGGGACGACACCGCCAGGGTCTGGGCCGCCCTGCACGACCCGTCCAAATATGTGGTGGTCGGCCCCGCCCCCGCCGTGCGGGCCACTCTGGGGGAGTGCTTCGGTATGCCCGTGGGCACCAACGTCCAGGGCAAGCTGGTCACAGCCCTGCGCCGCCTGGGCTTTGACAAGGTGTTCGACGTGGACGCCGCCGCCGACTTCACCATCATGGAGGAGGGCACCGAGTTCCTCCAGCGGCTGGAAAACGGCGGGACGCTGCCCATGATTACCTCCTGCTCTCCCGGCTGGATTCGCTACTGCGAGCAGCACTACCCCGACATGGTGCCCAACCTGTCCACCTGCAAGTCCCCCCAGCAGATGTTCGGCGCCCTGGTCAAAAGCTACTACGCCCACAAGGCCGGCCTGAACCCCAGGGACATCGTGGTGGTGTCCGTCATGCCCTGCACCGCCAAAAAGTACGAGGTACAGCGGGAGGAGCAGCGCATGGCCAACGGCTGCCTGCCCGTGGATATTTCCCTGACCACCAGGGAGCTGGCCCGGATGATCCGGACCGCCGGTATCCTGTTCGACCACCTGCCCGAGGGCGGGTTCGACGAGCCCCTGGGCGTCTCCACCGGCGCGGCCACCATCTTCGGCGCCACCGGAGGCGTGATGGAGGCGGCCCTGCGCACGGTGGTGGAGCTGGCCACCGGCGGCCAGATGAAGCCCCTGGAATTCCAGGACGTACGGGGGATGGAGGGCATCAAGGAGGCCGCCTACCAGCTGCCCGGTCGGACGGTTCGGGTGTGTGTGGCCTCCGGCCTGCACAACGCCAAGACCGTGCTGGACGGGGTGAAGTCCGGCCAGCTGCAATATGACTTCATCGAGTTTATGGCCTGCCCCGGCGGCTGCATCAACGGCGGCGGCCAGCCCCACCAGGACGCCGCCGTGCGCTCCTTTGAAGACCTGCGCCAGCTGCGGGCCCAGGCTCTGTACGACCAGGACGCGGGCCAGGAGTACCGCAAGAGCCATGAAAGCCCTGTGGTGAAGCAGGTCTACGGGGAGTATCTGGACGCCCCCGGCAGCCATCTGGCCCACGAGCTGCTCCACTGCACCTACCGGCCCCAGAAAAAATACCGCCTGGACGAAAACGGCGCGGGGAAATAGTGGGTAAAACAGCGCAAGGCGCAGGGCAACAGCATTGAAAACCGTTTGATTGTCGTTTGTACCAAAACGTAAATGCTGTTGCCCTGTAGCCAAATACAGAGAAATCAATTTTGAAAAATGAAGTCATGGTCGGGAATCGCCTAAAAGACATTCCCGCATCCCTCCCCAGCGGGCGCACACATAGGTGCGCCCCTACAGAAAATGTGCAGCCGCCTGCCTTCAGGGAACCTCTAAAAATAATGCTTGCCATTTTCCCCGGCCTGTGATACAATAGTGAGGATTTACCGCCGGTATCCCCGGTTTTCCCTTCCGGCCCGCTTTTGAAAGCGGCCGGTTCCGGCATAATGCAAACGCAGAAAGGAACGATAGTTCATGAACATCGCAATGCTGATTGTGTCCATCGTCATGGTTGTAATGGCCGTCATTCTGGTGGCCGTCGTCCTGCTCCAGTCCGGCAAAACCGCCGGCATCGCCGGCGCCATCGGCGGCGGCGCGGACACCTTCTTGGCCAAGAACAAGGCTCGCACGCTGGACGCTAAACTGGCCCGGTCCACCAAGTGGATCGCCGTTGCCTTCCTGGTGCTGTCCCTGGTTCTGGCGATCATGTCCACACGCTGGCTGTAATACTCTCTTCAAGATTAAAATGGGACATTTTAATCTGAACTTTTGAAGGGTCTAAGGAAGCACTGATTAAATACGTCTGCGGCGGCTGGCGGAACTTTTCCGCCAAAAGTGCGTTGCAAAAGTTTGACATACACAAAGTATGCCTGCACTTTTGCGCCTTCTTTTGTCGCAAAATTTCTCGCCATCCGCTCTTGCCGATTTAATCAGTCCTTCCCTAATACTGATTCTTCATAAAAAGATTTCATCTTTTTATGAAGAATATGGCTGGTTCCCAGCCTGATTTTGAAAGCTGTGCTTTCAAAATCCCGTCTCATACAATTCTCAACGCGCTTCGCGCTATAAAAAGCGCATTTGCGCTTTTTAATGAGAATTCGTATAAGAGCCGCGCAAAAGCGCGGTTGACACTTCAAAAGACGTCTCATACGAAATCTGCGCCGTTGCGACGGCTATTCAAACAAGCCATTTTCAATGTCTTGTTTGAATCAGATTTCAGTATAAGCTGCCCTTTCGCCGCCCCAGGCCGCCTCCCGGTTTTCACACCGGAACGGCCTTGGGCGTTTTTTTGCACTCGGGGTAGCCCCGTGCAAATATTTTGTTGTTCACATTTAATTTACAACCGTACCTATTGACATTTCCGCCGGGAAGTGGTACAGTTATGTTAGCACTCAGGAAGCTGGAGTGCTAAAACCACAAAGCCGGAGGCAGCGGGACGCATGGAATTGTCAGAGCGGAAAAAGAAAATCCTGCGGGTGGTCATCGAGTGCTACATCCAGAACGCCGAGCCCGTGGGCTCCAAGACCATCGTGGAGCAGACAGGGCTGGGGGTTTCCTCCGCCACCGTGCGCAACGAGCTGGCGGAACTGGAGGCCCTGGGCCTGCTGGAGCAGCCCCACACCTCCGCCGGGCGCGTCCCCTCCCCCAAGGGCTACCGGCTGTACGTCAACGAGTTGATGGAGGAGCACCGGCTGACCATGCAGGAGACCCAGCACATCAACGAGGCCCTTCAGATGAAGATGGCCGAGCTGGATCGGGTCATCGACCAGGCGGGCCAGGTGGTCTCCCAGTTGACACAGTACCCTGCCTTCGCCCTGGCCGCCGGAATCAGCCAGGCCACCATCCAGCGGTTTGATTTGCTGATGGTGGAGCACAACGCCTTCATCGTCGTGGTCATGACCGACACCAAGGTGGTGCGCAACAAGCTGTTCCATCTGCCCTCCGACGTCAGCGAGACCCAGCTGGAGCTGCTGAACACCCTGCTGAACACCACCTTTGTGGGCAAGACCCTGGAGGAGATCACCCCGGAGCTGATGCGGGTGGCCTCCCACGCGGCGGGGGAGGCCTACGGGCTGATTTCCCTGGTGGTTTCTTTCGCCATCGAGGTGCTGGAGGATCTGAACAGCCAGCCGGTTCACACCTCCGGCGTGACCAAGCTGCTCAACCAGCCGGAGTACAAGAACCTGGATCGGGCCCAGCCCCTGATCCACTACCTGACCCAGGAGGACGGCCCCTCCCAGTTCCCCGTCCCCCAGGAAGGGTCTACCAAGGTCATCAGCGGCCCGGAAAA
>JAJPXI010000031.1 GCA_021205585.1 Oscillospiraceae bacterium | reverse complement strand
TTTGGCGGAAAAGTTCCGCCAGCCGCCGCAGACGCATTTAATCAGTGCTTCCCTAATGCGGGAGGATGGATGCGGGAGATGGAACTGGGCTGGAATGAGAACCATATCGTGCTGGCGGGGCTGGCGGAGGGGACGCCGGAGCGGTCCCATGTGAACCACGGGGTAACTTATTTGCGCTTCCCCCTGCATGTCAGCCGCCTGTCCGGGGCGGAGGACGTGGTCAATGTGGTGCTCTCCCAGGAGCAGCTGTACCGCCGGCCGGTGGCGCCGGGCCAGTGCCTGCGGGTGGAGGGGGAGGTGCGCTCCTATAACAACCGCAGCGGCTTTGGCAGCAAGCTGGTCATCACGGTCTATGCCCGGCAGCTGGGCGCCTGGGCGGGGGAGCACGTCAACGAGCTGGCGTTGGAGGGGGCGCTGTGCAAGCCCCCCGTCCTGCGGCAGACCCCCCTGGGCCGGGAGATCTGCGACTTGCTGCTGGCGGTCAACCGGAAATATAGCCGCGCGGACTACCTGCCCTGCATCGCCTGGGGCGGGCTGGCCCAGTGGTGCGCCCGCCTGCGGGTGGGGGACCGGGTGCGGCTGAAGGGCCGGCTGCAAAGCCGGGTTTACACCAAACAGACCGGCGGGGAGCCGGAGCGCCGCACGGCCTACGAGGTGTCCATCATGTCCCTGGAGCCGCTCCACGAGGTGGAATAGCCCTGCGCTCCGCAAACACCCCCTCCTGCCCGGCGGCTTTGGCCGGGGCGGGAGGGGGTTCTTTTTTGCGGGAGAGATTATTCCCGGACGGGCACCTTCCAGATGTCCCCGGCGTAGTCCCGGATGGAGCGGTCGGCGGCGAAAACGCCGCTGCGTGCGATGTTCAGCAGGGCCATCCGGTTCCACCGGCGGCTGTCCCGGTAGGTCTGCCCCGCCCGGCGCTGGGCCTGCTTGTAGCTTTCAAAGTCGGCCAACAGGAAGTACTCGTCCGGGGCCGATCCACCGGAGCCGAACAGCAGCCGGTTGGTCAGTTCCCCGTAGCCCACGCCGTCGTCAAATCCCATGGTCAGCCGGTCGATGACCGCCTTCAGCTCCTCGTTGCGCATATAGTACTCGTGGGGGTGGTACTGGCCCCGCAGGCGGCTGACCTCCGGGGCGGTCAGGCCGAAGAGGAACATATTCTCGTCCCCCAGCTGCTGGTGCATCTCCACGTTGGCCCCGTCCAGGGTGCCAATGGTCAGGGCCCCGTTCATCATGAATTTCATATTGCCCGTGCCGCTGGCCTCCTTCCCGGCGGTGGAAATCTGCTCGCTGAGCTCGCTGGCGGGCATGAGTTTTTCGGCCAGGGAGACCCGGTAGTTTTCCAGAAAGACCACCTGGAGCCGATCCCTGCACAGCGGGTCGGCGTTGACCTGCCGGGCCAGGGAGTGAATCAGGCGGATAATCTGCTTGGCCACATAGTATCCCGGCGCAGCCTTGGCCCCGAACAGGAACACACGGGGGGCGAAGTCGAAGTGGGGGTCGTCGCGCAGGCGCTGGTACAGGTAGGTGATGTGCAGGGCGTTGAGCAACTGACGCTTGTACTCGTGCAGGCGCTTAACCTGCACGTCGAACATGGCGTCGGTGTTCAAAGTGACGCCGCACTGGGCGGACGCATAGGCGGCGAAAGCGTTTTTGTTGTCCGCCTTAATCTCGGCCAGGCGCTGGAGGACCGCGCCATCGTCGGCGAAGCGCTCCAGCTCCGTCAGGCGCTCCGGGTGGAGCAGGTAGGCGTCGGAGCCGGTGCAGTCCCGAATCAGGCCGTCCAGGGCGGGGTTGATCTCGCTGAGCCAGCGGCGGTGGTCGATGCCGTTGGTGACGTTTTTGAACTTCTCCGGCTGAATCTGGCACACGTCCCGGAAAACCTCCCGGCGCAGAATGTCCGAATGCAGGGCCGACACGCCGTTGACGGCGAAGCACGCGCACACGCACAGGTTGGCCATGCGCACCTCCCCGTCCCACAAAATGGCGTTGTCCCGCACCTTGGCCTGGTCGCCGTAAAAGGCCCGGTTCAGCTGCTCCTGATACCGCTTGGATATCTCAACTAAAATCTGCCAGATTCGGGGCAGCAACTCCTGCATCAGCTGCTGGGGCCAGCGCTCCAGGGCCTCGGCCAGGACGGTGTGGTTGGTGTAGGCCACAGTGTGGGTCACGATCTCCCAGGCCTCGTCCCAGGAGTAGCCCTCCTGATCCAACAGCAGGCGCATCAGCTCCGGGATGACCAGGGTGGGGTGGGTGTCGTTAATCTGGATGACGTGCTTTTCGTGGAAATTCCGCAGGGTGCCGTATCTGGCCTTGTGCTTGCGGCAGATGGACTGCGCCGTGGCCGAGACGAAGAAATACTGCTGCTTCAGGCGCAGGGACTTGCCCTCATAGTGGTTGTCGTCAGGGTAGAGAACCTTGGCGATGACCTCCGCCATGGCCTGCTGCTCCACCGCCTTCAGGTATTCTCCCCTGGAGTACAGGGACATATCCACCGGCACCGGGCTTTTGGCGTCCCACAGGCGCAGCAGGTTGACGCGCTCGGTCTGATACCCCGCCAGGAGCATATCCTGGGGGACGGCCAACACGGTGGTATAGCCGGTGTGCTCCAGGTGGTGGCGGCCCTCCTCGTCAAACCAGCTTTTCACCTGGCCGCCGAAGTGGACCTCCTCGGTCTCCTCCACCCGGCTGAGGAGCCAGGCATCCCCCAGCTCCATCCAGTTGTCCGCCAGCTCCACCTGCTGCCCGTCCACAATCTTCTGCTTGAAAATCCCCAGCTCGTAACAGATAGAGTAGCCGGTGGCGGGGATGTCCAGGGTGGTCATGGAGTCCATATAGCAGGCGGCCAGGCGGCCCAGGCCGCCGTTGCCCAGTCCCGCGTCCGGCTCCAGCTCGAACAGCTCCGGGGCGGAGAAACCCAGGGATTCGACGGCCCCCTTCAGCGGCTCCAGAATGCCCAGGTTGTAGGCGTTTTTCATCAGGGAGCGGCCCATTAAGAACTCCAGGGACAGGTAGTGTACCTGCCGCCCGTCCTCCCCGGCGCGGTTTTGCTCCATCTGCCGCTCGGACATCACATCCCGCACCACCATGGCGCAGGCCTTAAACATCTGCGCCTCGGTGGCCTCATGGACGTCCCGGCCAAAATTGCGGCGAAGCCGCTCTACGATCCGTTCTGCCATCTGCTGCTGTGTCAATGGGTGCATGGTTATTTTCCTCCCGGTTTATTCGGTAATCTGCTGATAAATCTCTATGTACGCCCCGGCGGAGCGCCGCCAGTCGTACCGCTGGGCCATGGCTCGCTCCACCAGGCCCTGCCAGGCCTCTGGCTCGGTGTGGTACAACTCCACCGCCTCTCGCACTACCCAGAGCATATCGTGGGCGTTGATGTTGGAGAAGGTAAAGCCGGTGCCGGTGTTTTCCACCCGGTTGTAAGGGGCCACGGTGTCCTTCAGCCCGCCGGTCTCCCGCACGATTGGCAGGGTGCCGTAGCGCATGGCGATAATCTGGCTCAGGCCGCAGGGCTCGGAGACGGAGGGCATCAGGAACAAATCCGCCCCGGCGTAAATGGCATCGGACAGCTCGGCGGAGTAGAACAGCCGGGCGGCCGCGCGGCCGGGGTACTGGCCCTCCAGACGGCGGAAGGCCTCCTGGTATTTCCAGTCCCCGGTGCCAAGCACCACAAACTGGATGTCCAGCCCCATCAACTCCTGTAGCACCGCCAGCACCAAATCAAACCCCTTGTGGGGCACCAGCCGGGACACGCAGGCCACAACGGGCGTTTCCGGGGCGGGGTTCAGGCCGGTCAGCTTCTGGAGAGCGGTCTTGCACTCCGCCTTGCCGGACAGGTCTTTGGCGCTGTAATTGGCGGTCAGGCCCAGGTCGGTCTCCGGGTCGTAGCGCGTCAGGTCGATGCCGTTGAGGATGCCCCGCATTTTATAGGCGTTGTCGGCGATGACCCCCTCCAGGCCGTGGGCGTAGAAGGCGTAGCGCAGCTGCTTGGCGTAGGTGGGGGAAACGGTGGTGACGAAATCAGAGGCGTAAATGGCCCCCTTCATCAGATTCACGTCTCCGTAGTAGGCCAGCAGCCGGTCGTGGAAATAGCGGCGGCTCAGGCCGAAGGTGTCCTCCAGGATGTCCGGGCCGAAGCGGCCCTGGTACTCGATGTTGTGGATGGTAAAGACGGTTTTTACCCCGCCCAGGCCGGGGACACTCTCCCGGCATTGCAGCAGGTAGACGGGCACCAGGGCGGTCTGCCAGTCGTTGCAGTGAATCACGTCGGGGCTCCAGCCCAGCTGGCCGGGCAGCTCCAGAATGGCCCGGGAGAAGTAGGCGAAGCGCTCCCCGTCGTCGTAGTAGCCGTACAGGTCCGCTCGCTTGAAGTAGTACTCGTTGTCCAAAAACCAGTAGGTCACGCCCTCCATCTCCAGCTGGAACACGCCGCAGTAGGCCCGCCGCCAGGACAGGGGCACCTCAAAATGCTTCAAAAAGGTCATCCGCTCCCGCCACTGGGGGCCGATTTTCTCGTACAAGGGCAGCACCACATGGATGTCGCAGCCCTGCCGGGCCAACTCGGCGGGCAGGGAACCGGCCACGTCCCCCAGCCCGCCGGACTTGGCGAAGGGGGCGGCTTCAGAAGCGGCAAATAACAGTTTCATGGACATCTCCTTCCCGTATCCTTAAGGAAGCACTGATTAAATACGTCTGCGGCGGCTGGCGGAACTTTTCCGCCAAAACTGCGTTGCAAAAGTTTGAAACCGCAGCGCTGCAGCGTTAAGAAAATATGCCAGTGGCATATTTTTAGCGTAAGCCGGACAACTATGTTGGCCGGGTGTCGGTTCGGTAGAACAAAACTACGATTGGTAGCGTAGGCCGGACAGCTATGCTGGCCGGGA